>JAZOOM010000158.1:0-5431 GCA_045655025.1 Eubacteriales bacterium
GCCACCCGCTTGGGTAAAGGGGGGCTTCGCCCCCCTTTACCCCCGCTCATCTGCAACCCCAACTCACCGATAAACCCAAATTTGAAGCATCAATCAAATCATCCCAAAAAAGAACCCGCACATCCGTGCGGGCTCAAAAAACCGAATCCAATCAGTCCAAAATTTCCTCCAAAGCCCGCTCCATAGCCTCCGCGTCCACCCCCGCCGTGCGGAAAATGGGCTCGGGAGCATCCTGACACACAAAGCTGTCGTCAATGGCCAGAATGCGGTAGGCGTGACCGGAAAGCGTCCCCCCTCGGCGCATGGCGTCGGTGAGAAGCATGCCAAAGCCGCCGGCGCGGATCTCCTCCTCGGCAAAGAGCAGGGGAACGCCCGCGGGGAGTCTCGCCCCCACCTCAGCCGCCAGCTTGTCGTAGGGCTTCAGGTACTCGCAGAGCAGAATGCCCACGTAGATCCCTCGGGCGGCCATACGCTCGCGGGCGGTCAAGGCCTCCTTGACCAGACGGCCGTGGGTAATGATGATGGCGCGGACGGGCGCGTCGTGATTGTCGGGATTACTTTCCCGAATGCCCACGCCGTCGGGCGCACCGTCGGGGTAAAAGGTGTCCCGAATGCGATCGTCCTCCCCCCCGTTGGGGTAGCGAATGGCCACGGGCGCGTTCAGTGCCAACGCCTGACGAACCGACACGGCCAACCCCGCAAAGGTAACGGGGGCGTAAATGGTCAGATTGGGAATGGAAGACAGGAAGGCCACGTCAAAAATGCCGTGGTGGGTGGGACCGTCTCCCGCGTTCAGACCCGCACGGTCAATGCACATGAGCACGGGCAGATTTTGCAGAGCCACATCGTGAATGATCTGATCGTAGCTCCGCTGGAGGAACGAGGAGTAAATGGCGGTGATGGGCTTGTACCCGTCGGCGGCCAACCCCGCGGCAAAGGTCATGGCGTGTTCCTCTGCAATACCCACGTCAAAGAAGCGGTCGGGGCGGGCGGCGCGGAAGGCCTCCAAGCCCGTTCCCTCACTCATGGCGGCGGTAATGGCGCAAATGCGATCGTCCTTTTGGGACTCCTCAATGAGGATCTCCCCCAGACGGTGGGAGAAATTCTCCGCCGATACCGTTCCCCGGGGGGACATACCGTGGTATTTTCCCGGCTCCTCCTCGGCGGGGGCATAGCCCTTTCCCTTGCGGGTCTTCAGATGAATGACCACGCAATCGCTCAGCCGTTTGGCCTCGGTGAGAAGTGCCTCCACCGCCTCGTAGTCGTTCCCATCGGCAGGACCCAGATAGTACAGCCCCAGATCCTCGAAGTAGTTACTTCCATACAGCGCGTTCTTGAAAGCCTTCTTGGTGTCGCGGATGGCACAAAACAAAGCGTTTCCGATGAAGGGAATGCGCTTAACGAAGCGGCTGATGCCCTTCTTGGTCTTGAAATACCCGGATTTCCGACGGAGTCGGGCCATGTGGGTGGCGAAACGGCCTATGTTCTTGGAAATGGACATCTCGTTCTCGTTGAGAATGATGATGAGCCGCAAACCGGGGGTCACGTTGTTCAGAGCCTCGTGCACCATGCCTCCCGTAAACGCGCCGTCTCCGATGACAGCCACGGTGTAGGCCTCCGACCCCGCCATCTTATCCCCCTGGGCAAAGCCCAAGGCGGCAGACAGGGAGGTAGAGCTGTGCCCCGCACCAAAGCAATCGTACTCGCTCTCGCTCCGCTTGGTAAAGCCCGAAAGGCCGCCGCCCGTGCGCAGGGTGGAGAAACGGTCGTAGCGACCCGTCAACAGCTTGTGCACGTAGCTCTGGTGGCCTACGTCAAATATGAAATGATCGTGAGGGCAGTCGAAGACTCGATGCATAGCCACGGATAACTCCACCGCTCCCAGATTGGAGGCCAAATGGCCGCCGGTTTCGGGTACGGTGTCCACCAGCGTGCGGCGGATCTCATCGCACAGCGCGAGCATGGCCTCGGCAGGCAGCGCGCGCACGTCGGCAGGGGATTGAATGCGGGGCAGATACGGGGCCGCCCCCATGCCCTCCGTCTTCTGTTCAGACACGGCAAGCCTCCTCCTTTCGTTTTTTCATTCTTACTATTGTAACACATAAATATGAACAAGGTTTGACATTCCTTTCTTTATTTGAAAACTTATTGCCCACAGGCAAAAAATTCACAAATACCCCTTGCAATCCACGCATAAATACGCTATAATAATATGGAACGATAAATTCCCCGAAAGGATCTCCCTCATGAATAAAAATGCCCCCGCGGCTCAAAATACCAATGCCCCCTCCCGCCTCCGCTCCCTGTGGCTGGGCACCTGCTCACGGTACACCATCCTGTGCCTCATCCTGCTGGTTACCTCCGCCATCGTCGCGGACTCTCTGACCATCACCTACGTGGACTCCGTCCGCTTCTTCCTGCTCCTCCCCTTCGGCCTATGCCTGACCCTGGCGGCCATGACCCGTCGGTCGGCTACCCTCTCTACGGGAGCGAAATGCGTCCTCCATCCCCTCTCCACCCTGGGCGGCTTCTACCTGTTCTGCTACCTTCCCTACCAAGTGCGCACCAAGCCCTCGGGTATGCAGGTCTTCATCATTCTCCTGCTGGTCATCATCCTGTACGCCATCGTCATGGGCATCTACGCCGCCACGGTCTCCAAGCGGAACCGTAAGCAGTCGGAAGAGACCCCCTACGAAAGCCAATTCTCCAAATCCTGAATTCGGAGGTACCCATGCCTGTCAATTCCAATATTCAAAAGATCGAGCGTCTGACCCGCCTGATGCTCATTGTCCTGGCCGGTCTCCTGGTGGTGCTCCTGGCGCTGACCGTGACCTTCTTTGCCACCAAGCCCTCGAATAAGCCCGTAAAAAATCCCGAGTCCACCACCGACGACCAATCCTCCACCGATCCCGTGATCCTGACCGCGACCCCCGACGCGGGTACAGACTACCAGAACAGCATCATTTTCGTAGGTGACTCCCTCACCGCCCACCTCATCAACCGCGGCGTGCTCACGGGCGGCACCAACACCAAGCAGGTATGGCGTTGTGAGAACAACATGATGAACCTCAATTCCGAGGTCACCGCCGCCAAGATCATCTACCCCGAAACCGGTGAGAAGATGACCATCGCCGAAGCCGCGGGTCGCGCCAAGCCCACCGTCATGATCATCACCCTGGGCACCGACTGGGGCGTTTCCTACCTCAGCGAGGACGAATTCAAGTCCTGCTACACCGACCTCATCAAAGCCATCCAAGCCGCCTCCCCCGACACCAAGATCATCCTCCAATCCATCTTCCCCGTAACGCAAGAATGCGCAACGCTGGAAAACGCCAAGATCGACAACGCTAACAAGTGGGTCAAGGCCATCGCCTCGGAGAACGGTTGCCGCTACCTGGATACCCAATCCATCCTCAAGGACGAAAACAACAGTCTGAAAAAGGAGTACGCCGAAACCGACGGCATCCATCTCCGCACGAACGCCTACGTAGCCATTCTGGAGTATATCCGCACCCATGCCGTAACCGACTGACCGCATCGCCGAAAGGAGTTACTATGAAACCCATCACCCGCGCCCTCATATGCCTCACTCTGACCCTCTGCCTCCTCCTCCCCCTGACCGCCTGCGACAACAGCAAGTGGAGAAACGATCTGACCGCCGCCTCCCTCTGCAACACCGTGGTGGAAGCCCTCCCCGTGTACAGCGGCTGGAGAGTGGTCACCGATAAATACATTTCCGCCTCCTCCTGGGGTGAGGATTACGCCACCCACATGGAAAAGGTGTCCGAGTATCAGATCATGGTATCCGAGAACTCCGACATGAACATCGACGAGGTAGGCGTGTTCCGCTGTGCCTCCGAGAAGGATGCCAAGGCCGTAGCCGAGTTCGTCAGCGACTACCTGGAGACCAAAAAGGCCCAAACCACCCCCTTGCTGGAATCCTACAACCCCACCGAGATCCCCAAACTGAACAACGCCACGGTGAACGTCATGGGTTGCTACGTCCAGTACTCCATCCTGAACGCCGCCGACACCACCACCGCAGGCTCCACCATGGAGAAGGCACTGACACCGACCGCGTAACGGACATTCTCCCGGTTGTCCGTGCCTCGGGCCCTCCGCCTCTACTGCAACAGCCAATACAGACTACGGAGACACATCATGCCTATCCCCCATACACAACCGTCCCCCCATCCGCGCCGTATCTCGATCCCGATAGACAGCAGCGACGCTGACAAGGCTCTGCACCTGACCCTGGATCGAGGCTGTATGGCGGAGGGAGATTTTGACAGCCACAAAACCGACCTGCTCCACGAGATGGTGCTGAACGGATCCAGGATCTACTCACCCCGCGAGCTGACCTTCCGTCTGGCAGACTGCAAGCAAGGTGGTATGGCATTGCAGGATTATCGTGATATCCCCATTCCCCATATCTCCTGTGTGCGTACAGGCGCCACCCCCCGTGACCTGCTCGGATTTCTTGAAGAGGCGAATGTCATCATAGACGCGCGTATGACCCGCTTGCAGGAAATGAACGTTCTCTATCCTCATCGCAGGATCAGGAATGGCGATGAATACAACGAATGGACGGTGGAGACGGACGGATACGAGCCCATGGGACATATCCTCGTCGCGGTCAACGAAATCCAACAGGCACTCATCAACTGTGCGGACGAATACACACCCGCTCCCTCTTGGGAATACGCAGTCACGGCGGAACAGCTCTCCGCGCAACTCCATCGGATCGCCCGTATGGGGCCTTCCGTACATGTCCACACCATGCTGTTGGCCGATCGTCAGCCCTCCAACACACCTCACCGGTTCTTCGACGGATACCTGCCCTACTGCACCGATCATTTCCTGTTCCGCACCAAGGAAGAGATCCTGCAATCCGCACTGCCCGGTTCACAGACCGTCACGGAGGAGCGGCACACGGCCATCTCTGACCTCCCCGACACGGAGTGCATATGGCTGAGGGAGTCGTTCACTCCCCGCAAGCTGCACGTGCGGGAAATACCCGTCCGGGAACGGCGAGACATCCTGGAGCAGATACGGAAGACCTACTCCGCCTGACAGCCGAAAAACGCGGGATAACACGAAAAAACAAGAAAAGCCCCCAAGAAAAATTCTCGGGGGTACTTGACTTTTTTGGGAAAGTATGATACAATATATCCGTTATCCTTTTGGACGCGCTGTCCGAAGGGAGACAGCACATATCAGCCGGTGTGATGGAATTGGCAGACGTGACGGACTCAAAATCCGTTGATGGCGACATCGTGTGGGTTCGAGTCCCACCACCGGCACCAAAAATGCAGAGATACTCCAACGGAGTGTCTCTGCATTTTTGATACTGGTCGATGGGCGAGAAATCACTTCAAGCTGCCGGTTACTTTCTCACTTCTAATCTGTTGGTGCAGCTTGATGCCGAGCT
>JAZOOM010000159.1:0-10339 GCA_045655025.1 Eubacteriales bacterium
GAAGAGGCCCCTACCGAAGAGGCCACTACCGAGACCACAGAGCCCGAGCCCGAGCCCTCCCCCGTGGTCCTGTACCAGCTGGCCCCCGAGGCCAACAGCCTGCTGCAGTCCTACGTCATCAAGACCGAGAACGGCAAGCTCATCGTCATTGACGGCGGCGTGGATGGCGAAGGCAAAGACAAGGTGCCCTACATGCCCTCCGCTCTCCGCGCCATCGCAGGCGTAGGCGAGGGTGAATACTTCGAGGTAGAGGCCTGGTTCCTCTCCCACGCCCACAAGGATCATATGTATGAGCTGTCCAAGATGATGGCAGAGTACACCAAGGATTCCAACTACAAGATCAACAACATTTACTTCGACTTCCCCGAGTTCGGAAGCCAAGAATATGCCGCCCAGAACGGCGACATGGATATTTCCAAGATCCGTGAGAACATGAACAAGTACGGAGAGGTCATTGGCGCAACTGTCAAGGAAGGCTCTACCTACTACGATGATTTGAACGGCGCGGTCATCAACACCGAGGCTGTCTCCAAGGGTCTGTCCTTTGAGATCGACGGCGTGAAGATCGACGTCCTGCAGACCTGGGATCCCGCCGACGGCACCTCCAACCTCAACGACACCTCCATCGTCCTCCGCTTCACCATCGGTGAGCAGACCGTCCTGTTCCTGAACGACCTGGGCAGCATCGGCGGCCGCCGCCTGCTGGCTACCTACGGCGACGCTCTGAAGAGTGATATCGTGCAGATGGCTCACCACGGTCAGGGCGGCGTCAACAAGGACGTGTACAAGGCCATCGGCGCCAACGTTCACCTGTGGCCCACCCCCATTTGGGTATGGAACAACGCCAGCCAGATCTACCAGATCGACGAGGTTCGCACCTGGCTCTACGGCGAGACCTTCCTGGAGCCCGACGAGCATAACATCGTAGCGGGTAAATACAAGAAGTATCCTCCCAGAATCGATTCTGTGCCCGCTTGGGAGAAGGTGCTGGATAACATGAAGATCGAGTTCCCCTACGTGGTTGCCGACCGTCCCACTATGGTGCCCGAGGAGACCACTCCTCCCGAGGAGTTCACTCCCGTGGAGCACGACTACGTATCCGAGGGTCTGGTGTCCTACTACAGCGGTACCCAGAACGACCGCGACGGCCACAACAAGGACTCCGACAAGTGGGAGGATCTGGTGGGCGGCCACGATATGACCATCACCAAGAACGACAACAACTACTTCACCGACACGGGTCTGCGGGCCAAGGGCGACAAGCATAACTTCCCGGCCGAAGTTGTAGACGTGATCAACGGCGAGGCCTTTACCATTGAGCTTCTGTTTGGTGATTTCGTCTCGGTCGGCAACGAGTTCAACACCTTCATCAACAGCTCGGGTGACGAGATCGCCCTGTTCCGCCGCAATTCCGTGAACGAGATGGAGCTGAAGTTCCAGATCAACGCCGGTGCCCGCATCAAGATCAAGGATTGTCTGAATCTTTTGCAGAACAATCTGATCACCCTTACCTTCGCCCAGAATGACGTGGCTCGCATTTACGTCAACGGCGAGCTCATGGGTGAGGTTGCGACCATCACCGGTTCTTTGGGCGCGTCGGATCTCTTCATCGGACACTCCGCACAGAACAAGCAGTTCGACACCACCTACCGCTCGATCCGCTTCTACGACCGCGCGCTGACCGCTGAGGAGGTCGCGGCCAATGCGGTTGTGGACGGTGTGGCGGAAGCACCCGCCGCAGAGTGATGCCTCCCTGCTCTCGATCAACGTTCAACTGAACAAAAAAGCAGACCCCAACGCGGGATTTCGCGTTGGGGGCTACCTTTGTTATGAATCGATCAAGAAGGGGTTACGTGAAAATCAAGGGCGAACCGCATACGGTTCGCCCTCGTTTTTTCAGTTCAGCGCGATAACGGTGGTCAGTGCCTTTCGTTGCCCTTCCGTGGGGAGTTTCATTTTACCGTTATTCAGCAGTGCCACCAGGCAATGAAGCAGAAACCAGCCGTCCGAATGAAAGATGTACTGGAGCTCGTACGCCTGTACCCGTTTGAGATGGTCAGGAACCGTAGAAAGAACGGCCTCCGTATAGGCGGATTTCCAAGCGTCAAACATTTGTCGATGCTTGCATTTAATGCGCTCGCCTATGGACAGCAGTCTCTCTTGGATCTCCTTTGTGGACAGGGTCACCACCTGCCAGGCAACCTTGAAGCAGCCGTCCGGATCTCCGCAGACCTTGATATACCCCTTCTCGCAGAGCCAGGCATACTCGTCCTTCGACAGGACGCCCCCCTCGTACTCGCGGGCGTAGAGAGACAGAACCCGTCGGGCGTCGGTACTGTAGGAGGTCTCAAAGCCCTGGTAGTACGCCCGCCCCGACCACACGCTATCGATCTGCCAAAGAGTCCATCCCTCGGACTGATTCCACATGGGCCCGCACCAATTCTTCATGTACACGTAATCCTCGGGCAGAACCATATTGTCGGGCACCACCGTGGCATGAAAGATATTGTGGGCTCCGTCGGGGCGGAGGGTAGCCACCTCCTCAAAGGAAATACGATCATCCATCAGTCCCTCACCCGATTGTGCGGCGATATAGGGGATCAACGACCACAAAAGGAAGTTGGGATCGGCGCGATGCGCGGAAGTCATCGTGATGGGCTCGTCGGTCTGCCCGCACCAAATGGCAGGGTCGTGGAGGATTCCCGATGCGATCAACTCGTCGTACAACTCATTCGCAAACAGGGAGGCGACCTCCTTGTACATTCTGTCCTTCGCGGTGAGTAATTCTGCCGTGGGCTCGCTGATGACGAAATTGATCATATACCTACCCTTCTGCTCCTTCAAAAAGCCGTATTCTTCCAGAAACTCTACCTCGCTCTCCACGTAGACAGGGGACACCCCCAGCTCGTCGGCGATCTCATTGACGGTCTTGGCGGCATTGCGTACACAGTAGCTGATGTTCTGGGAGAGCGTGGAGCGGAAAAACTCATCGGTCGACATGGTTCCCGACGAGCCGTTGATGCCATAGGAGTGGAATTTGATGGGGTTGAATTTCAGTTCGCTGGTTTTTCTCACGGTATCCATACCTCGTTTCAATTCTTTTTTGGCTTCAAACAAGTGCCACTTGACAGTACCGACAGGAATATCCAGCTCGCGGGCGATATCCGCCTGCTTGCGGTTTTGGAAATAGTAGGCAATCACAATGCGCCGTTGCAGCTTGGATAAATAGGCAATCTCGCTCTGCAGGCGGCAAATCGTCTCGGCTTCCTCTCGGACTTCATCCTCCGAGTAAGAGTCCGCGATCACCTCAGCTACCTCATCCAGAGACACACCCGCCATGCTTTTGGCACAGTCGCGGTAGTAATTACTGAGTGTGTTGTGGGCGACTGTCCAGATGAATTTGCCCACGTCAGCAATATCATTCTTGAGCAACAGCGCTCGGAACGCCCGCAGGACGATCTCCTGGGACAAATCCTCGGCGTCCTGCTCGCTTTTACAGCGTTTCAGCGCAAAGCCGAATATGGGCTTCAGATACTCGGTTATGATTCTCTCTGCATCCTGTCTGTTCACTTGCTTGTACCTCGTTTGAAAGCTTTCACTCTTATAGACACGGGAAAGTCAAAAGGTTGGGAATTTTTGATAAAATTACGAAAAAAGCATCACAGGCCGTGACCGTGATGCTTTTGGTGTAGTAGCACTATTATTGAATATCCTTCACGTCGTAGGGCGTGGTCTGGTAGACGTAGTAGTTGAGCCAGTTGGAATAGAACAGATTCGCGCAGGATCTCCAGCGGACGACGGGCTCGCGGTCGGGGTCGTCGTCGGGGAAATAGTGGGCGGGAGGCTGGATGGGCAGCCCCGCGTACACGTCGCGGAGATACTCGTTCTTCAAGGTGTCAGCATCGTACTCCGAATGCCCCATCACGTAGATCTGCTTGCCGCGGGGTGTCATGGCGCAGAAAACGCCGGCCTCGGAGGAGCTGGCCAGAATGCGAAGCTCCTCAATGGCCTCCAGATCCTCCCGCTTGGTGGTGGTGTGACGGGAGTGGGGCACGTTGAATACGTCGTCGTAGCCGCGGAACAGCATGGAACGGTTGTAATCCAGCTTGTGCTCGTACACACCGAAGAGCTTCTGCTCCAGGGGGTACTTGGGAACGCCATAGTGGTAGTAGAGTCCTGCCTGTGCGCCCCAGCAAATGTGCAGGGTGGAGGTCACGTGGGTCTTGCTCCACTCCATGATCTCGCACAGCTCAGGCCAGTAGTTTACTTCTTCAAAGGGCATCTGCTCCACAGGTGCACCGGTGATGATCATGCCGTCGTACTTCTTGTCCCGCACCTCGTCGAAGGTCTTGTAGAAGGCCAGCATATGCTCCTCGGAGGTGTGGCTGGACTTGTGGGTGGCGGTCTGGAGGAGCTCCAACTCCACCTGCAGGGGGGTGTTGCCGATGAGACGGGCGATCTGGGTCTCGGTCTCAATCTTCTTGGGCATGAGATTGAGCATGAGAATGTGCAGAGGACGGATGTCCTGGGTAATGGCACGGGTCTCGGTCATCACGAAAATATTCTCCTGCAACAGCGTATCGGTTGCGGGGAGTCGGTTGGGTATCTTAATGGGCATAGTGCCCTCCTTTGCGGTTTACACCCGAGTGGGCAGAGTGATCATACCCTCGGGCATGGAATGAATATAGGGCAGAAGACTGCCGGCACCCAGAATGGTGCTGCTGATGGGCTTGCGCGCCACGGTGGTAGGAATACCCGTCACCCGCTCGATCAAGCGATCCAAGCCTCGCAGGGTGGATCCGCCGCCCGTCAAAACCATACCCTTTTGCAGGATATCTCCCACCAGCTCGGGCGGGGTTTTCTCGATGACCATGCAAATGGAGTCCAGAATGGCGGTAATGGGCTCGTAAAGAGCCTCGATCATTTCCTTGGAGCTGAGCAGAACAGGCGCGTCCGACCCCTCGGTCAGGGTGCGTCCCTTGACCTCAATGTAGGTGGGCTTTTTGTGCTCGTACACGTCGCCGATCTGCATCTTGATCTCCTCGGCGGTGCTTTCGGTAATGAGCACGTTGTAGCGGCGGCGAATGTAGCTGAGAATGGCCTCGTCGAACTTATCTCCGCCCACAGGAATGGTGTCGGATGCCACGATACAGCCCATAGACAGAACGGCAATGTCGCAAACACCGCCTCCGATGTTCACCACCATACTGCCCACAGGAGAGCGAATGTCCAGCCCCGCCCCAATGGCGGCGGCTTTCGGCTCCTCAATCAGGTAGGTGCGGCGCGCGCCCGCCTCACGGGAAGCGTCCATGATGGCCCGTCTCTCGATATCGGTGATCCGAGTGGGCACACAAATGAGCAAACGAGGCGGCACCCATACCTTACCGCAGGCGCGGCGGATGAAATAGCGAAGCATGTGCAGAGTCACCTCATACTGGCTGAAGGAACCGTTCTTCATGGGTCGGATGGTCTGAATATGATCGGGGGTACGCCCCATCATGTCCATGGCCTCCTGCCCCACGTGAACCACGCGGTCAGAAGCCACGTCAATGGTCACCACCGAGGGCTCCTTGAGCACGATGCCCTGCCCCTGCACGTAAACCAATACACTGGCCGTTCCGAAATCAATGGCAATATCTCTCGTCCATTTTTCGAACACCGTACTCACCTCCTCTGCGTGTTCGTTCAGAGCCGGAGGGAAACACTCCCCCACTCTGCTTCATTATAGTATAACACAATTTCCCATTTGTGTCAAGTGCTTTTTTGGAAAGCCGATGCCGTTCCGCCGTATTTTCACGCGGAGAGCCCGCCTACACCCTCTTCAGCCGCGCCGCAAGCCCCGTGTACCGCATGGACTGCCGCGCGTTGTCCACCATGGTGCGCA
Source organism: Eubacteriales bacterium (assembly GCA_045655025.1). Classification (GTDB taxonomy): domain Bacteria; phylum Bacillota; class Clostridia; order Oscillospirales; family CAG-272; genus CAMEON01. The sequence continues at coordinate 5,885 of JAZOOM010000159.1, forward strand.
CCACGTCCTCCCGTCCCACCAATATCACCATGCGGCGGGCACGGGTAACGGCGGTGTAGAGAAGATTGCGGGTCAGAAGAGGCAGGGGAGCCCCGTACATGGGAATGATGACGAAGGGATACTCCGAGCCCTGGCTCTTGTGAACCGTGACTGCCCAGGCATGCTCCAGCTCGTCCAGCATCTCTCCCGTATAGGTGGCATCCTTGTCGTCGAAGCGCACCGTCATCTCCCCCTCAGCGGTGTCAATGGCCATGACCGTACCAATGTCCCCGTTGAAAACGCCGCTGCCGGCGCGGTGGTCGTAGCCGCTTCCGCTCTCCCACTCTATGTCGTAGTTGTTCTTGGTCTGCATGACCCGATCCCCCTCACGGAACACCGTCTCGCGGAATTTCAGCTCCCGCTTTCCCTTGACAGGGGGATTGATAGCGGCCTGCAACCGGCGGTTCAGGTTCTCGGTGCCCGCCTCACCCTTGCGGGAAGGGGTGATGATCTGTATGCCCCCCTCCGTGGCCTTGCCGTAGGCCCGAGGCAAGCGGGTCTCGCACAGCTCCACCACCGTGTCGGTGATCTCCCGATCCGATCGACGGGGGAGGAAGAAAAAGTCGTTGTTCTTCACGCCCAAATCGGGATACGTGCCCTCGTTGATGGCGTGAGCGTTGGTGACAATGAGAGACTCCCGCGCCTGGCGGAAGATCTCGGTGAGCCGAACGGTGGCAAAGCGGTCGCAGTCAATGAGATCCCCCATGATCCGCCCCGCCCCCACGCTGGGAAGCTGATCCGCGTCTCCGATGAGGATCAGCCGCGCGCCGGGCTTCACCGCCTTGCAAAGGGCGCACATGAGGCCGTTGTCCACCATGGAGGCCTCGTCCACGATGATGACCGACTCCTCCAAAAGATCCTGCTCACAGCGACGGAAATGCCCCCGTCCCTTGCCCTCCTCGAACTCCATTTCCAAAAGCCGATGAATGGTCTTGGCCTCGGTGGAGGTGGACTCGGATAACCGCTTGGCCGCCCGCCCCGTGGGCGCGCAGAGAGCGACCGTCAGATCCATGGAACGGAAAATGTGCAAAAGCGCGTGCACAACGGTGGTCTTACCCGTACCGGGGCCGCCCGTCAGCACCATAACACCGTGGGACAAAGCCGAATAAATGGCCTGCTTCTGCTCCCCCGCGTAGGTCATGCCCTGATCCAGCTCCTCCCGAAGGATGAAGCGGCTCACGTCCCCCGCGTCAATGGCGGGGCAGAGCTTGTCCAGAAGCAGCAGCTTGTCGGCAATGTACCGCTCCTCCCGATCGGCCTCGGCGGTGTATACGTAGGTTTTCCCCCCCTGGCTCCGCGTCACCAGCACCTTGTCCCGCAGCAACGCCTCCACAGCCTCCGTCACCTGCTCGGGCTCGGCGCGAAGCAACTGGGCGGCCGCCTCGGTCAGCTTGTCCTCGGGCAGGCAAACGTGGCCGTTCTGGGCAGCGTTGGTAGACAGAAGATACTTGACGCCGCTCTTGACGCGGTCTTGACTCCGAGGATCCAGCCCCAGAGACATAGCCATCTGATCCGCCCGCTCAAAGCCGATACCGTCCACCTCGTCGCACAAACGGTAGGGATTGTTTTTGGCCACGTCCACCGCCGACGAGCCGAACTGCTTGTAAATGCGCACCGTCATAGCCGCACCAAAGTAGTCGCGGAAGAACATCATGGCCGAACGAATGCCCGCCTTGGCCTTGAAATCCTCTGCGATCTCCTCCGCCTTCTTGCGGGAAATACCGGGCACGTCCGCCAGCCACTCGGGGTGATTCTCCATGACATCCAGCGTCTCCTCCCCAAAGTGAGACACGATCCGCTCCGCCAGCTTGGGGCCCACACCCTTGATGGTACGGGAGGACAGGTAACGCAAGATCGCGGTGGCATCCGCGGGCAGATCCCGCTCGTACTGCTCCACCTTGAACTGGCGGCCATACTTGGGATTGTGCACCCAGCTTCCCCACAGAATGAGGGAATCCCCCTCGCCAATGTAGGGCATCACGCCGCAGGCGGTGATCACGTCATCCTCCATACCGAAATCCAGAACGGTGTACCCGTTCTCCTCGTTGGCATAGATAATATGCTCCACCGTCCCCTTCAGTTGGGTCAGCCCATCCCGAGGAGGCGTAGAGCCGGGAATCATACCGGGCCCCGCCCCGGGGTCATATCCAAAAGGATCATCGTACATAGTATAGGCCTCCTTTCTTGTGGAAAATCAAAAAATGTTTCATTTAAAGATCCAAGATACAAGATAAAGATTTTCGCATATCTTGTGTCTTCGTATCTCGTATCTTTGTATCTCGTATTTTACCGCTCCGCCTCCGGCGCGCAAACGCCGAAAACGGCCTCATACCGTTCCAGCACCTCGGCATAAGCCTCCGTCAAGGCTCCTCCCTCCCCCATGACACCGTCTAACAGGGAGACAGGAACCACCAGCACCACCCGTCGCTTCCCGCCAAAGGGAGCGCGCCGCGCCTCGCACAGAAGGATATCCAACTCCTCGGGAGTCACTTCCCCTTCCAGCAGCACCGCCGTTGCCAGCTCACGGGGCACCAGTAAAGACTCGAATACGCCGTGAAGCACGCCGTAAAAGCCAATGACCGACAGCGCGGCCACGATCACGTCAAACAGAATTTCCTTCGCGCTCATATCCCACCTCCGAGCAGGGTCTCATGACCCAGTCTATGCCTCATGGCGGATATATGTGCACAGAGTCCGCAAGGGACGGCAAGCCCTTTCGCTGTCACCGTCCCTTGCATATATGATAGAGGAGCTCCGAAGCAGAGATCAGAGCAGCTCAGCCTTCAGAACCTCAGCCAGATCGGTCTTTTCCCAAGGAGCGTTCAGATCCTCGCGGCCCATGTGGCCGTAAGCGGCCAGATCGCAGTAAATGGGCTTGCGCAGGTCGAACTTCTTGATGATGGCGGCAGGACGGAGATCCACGTGACGGAGCACAGCGGCCTCGATCTCAGCCTCGGCAACCTTGGCGGTACCGAAGGTGTCCACCAGAACGGATACGGGCTTGGCCACACCAATGGCGTAGGCAACCTGTACCTCGCAGTGGTCAGCCAGACCGGCGGCTACCACGTTCTTGGCGATGTAGCGAGCGGCGTAGGAGGCAGAGCGATCCACCTTGGTGGGATCCTTGCCCGAGAATGCGCCGCCGCCATGACGGGCGTAGCCGCCGTAGGTGTCCACGATGATCTTACGGCCGGTCAGACCGGTGTCGCCGGCAGGGCCGCCGATGACGAAACGGCCGGTGGGGTTCACAAAGAACTTGGTGTTCTCGTCCAGCAGCTGGGCGGGAACGATGGGACGGATGACCTTCTCGATCATGTCGGCGCGGATGGTCTCCAGAGTTACGTCAGCGGAATGCTGGGTAGAAACCACCACGGTGTCCACACGGGTGGGTTTACCGTTCACATACTCCACGGTGACCTGGGTCTTACCGTCGGGACGGAGGTAATCCAGCTCGCCGCTCTTGCGAACCTCGGTCAGCCTCTTGGCCAGCGCGTGGGACAGGGAGATGGGCAGAGGCATGAGCTCGGGGGTCTCGTTGCAGGCGTAGCCGAACATGAGACCCTGGTCGCCCGCACCGGTGTCAAGGCCGTCGTTGGCATCATCGGTGCCCTCCTTAGCCTCCAGAGACTTGTCCACACCCATGGCAATGTCGGGGGACTGCTCGTGGATGGAGGAGATCACGGCGCAGGAATCGCAGTCAAAGCCGTACTTGGCGCGGGTGTAGCCGATCTCGCGAACGGTCTCGCGGACGATCTTCTGGAAGTCCACGACGGCGTTGGTGGTGATCTCACCCATGATGGCCACAAGGCCGGTGGTGCAGAAGGTCTCGCAGGCTACGCGGGACATGGGATCCTGACGCAGGATCTCATCCAGAATGGCATCCGAGATCTTATCGGAAATTTTGTCGGGGTGACCCTCGGTCACGGATTCGCTGGTAAACAGAACTTTGCGGTTGTCGTTGATCATTGTATTCATATCCTTTCGGTTTTATTACGTGGGAAAACTTTAGCCAAAAAAATAGCCCCTGCCCGGAGAGACAGAGGGTGTTTTTTTGTCTGACTCTCATCAAAACAGGTATTGGCACCTTACCCGCGGGGCAGGTTGCCGTGACTTCACAGGGCCTGTCCCTCCGTCACTCTCGATAAGCATGTATCGGTTGGTTTGCCTCACGCGAGGCGTAAATCACTTGTGTTTCTCGTACGCCACCAGCAGAAGCTTCAGGCCTCTGGTTGCGGACTTGCCCTGGGAGGCCAGGGAACTGGCGACCCCCGCCTTACCGCCCTTCAGACCCTCCAGTACCAGGTTGGTAACACCCCAGTCGCAGTAGTAGCCCAGATCCCAGATGCGGTTACGGACAATGTAGTCCACCATGGCAGCCGAGGTAGGATCCTGAGCAGCCTGGAGCTTGGTGGCTAC
>JAZOOM010000160.1:0-17018 GCA_045655025.1 Eubacteriales bacterium
GGGAATGGCGCGGAGCTTATCGGTCACGGTGATGCGCTGCTTCTCCTCCCCCTTGATGGCGTCCCAATTCTTCAGCACCTCAGCGGAGTGGGCTACCTCCACCGTGCCGAAGACGTGGGGATGGCGGTGGATGAGCTTGGCGCAGATGTCGTTGGAGACCTCCTCCATGCCGAAAACCTCCTGCTCCTCCTCGATACGGGCGTGGAACACCACCTGCAAGAGCACGTCACCCAGCTCTTCTCTGAGCAGGACGGGGTCCTCGGTGTCGATGGCCTCAATGACCTCGTAGGTCTCCTCAATGAAGTCGTTGCGGATGGACTTGTGGGTCTGCTCCATGTCCCAGGGGCAACCGCCCTCGGAGCGAAGGAGCTCAACGACGGTCACAAGATCGTCGAAGGTATAGGGAGTTTTCTTTTCCAGCAGGTAGCGGACGTTTGCGTCACGCTGTTCTTTGGTCAGCTTGTTCATGATTGATTTCCTTATTTTTATGTGAAAGTAATGATTTTCCGAGTAAAAGGGCGATCAGCATCCCCGCCCCGTAGAGACAGGCGGTGGAGGCCACCGTAGCCACGGTATGCAGGGGTGTGATGGACTGCCACCCGAGTAAAGCCCGCAGGAGCTTGGTCGCGGTGACCGAAAGGATGGCCGCCGCCGTGGGTACACCCACAAGAGACAGCCCTTGGGAGTAGGAGGGGAGCATATGGGGCACGTATTTCCCGATGAAGAACAGATTACAGAGCAGAATCACGGCGTCACAGCACCAGGAGCTGACGGGTGCCCCCGCCATTCCCCAACCGGCGCGCCCCAACAGCACGTAGGCCACGACGATCTTCACCCCCACGCCGCAGAGCATGGAGATAATGGGCTTGTGAGCCTTGCCGGCGGACTGCAGCATAGCCCCCGTCACCGTAATGAGGCAGGCGGCAGGAACCGAAAGTCCCAGACAGGAAAGCCAAGGCGAGGCCTGTGCCACCGCCTCGGGCTGCCCCCGAAAGAGTAGGGACAGGATATCCTCGGCAAAGACCGCCAGCCCCAGCGAGGCGGGGATCGCGAGGATCAGCGTGATCCGCAGGGCAGAGAACGCTGTTTTCTTGAGCTCGGAGACTCCCTCCTTCCCTTTCTGCAAAGCCGCCGAAAGGGCGGGCGTGGCGGACAGAGCCACAGAGGTGGTCAGAGAGGGGAGAATGTTGAAAACGGGCACCGCCAACGTGGAGTAGCATCCGTAGAGGGCGGTTGCCTCGGCGGCGGTGTAGCCCACGGATTGCAGACGGCGGAGAATGAGGGCCAGATCAACGCATTTGGTCAGACTGATGACCCCCGCGGACAGAGTCACGGGAATGGCCGTAGCCAGCAGTGGGCGGAGAATATTCGTTTTGGTTGGGACAGCAGGATTCGAACCCGCGACAGGCATCAAAGAGCTCGGGCGGTACACCACCCGTTTATGGCAAAGCAGGTAGAGAACCGACAGAGCCGTCCCCACGGTCAGCCCCATAACGGCATAGGCGGCCACAACGGGGAGGGATTCCCCCCTTGCTATGGCGAATCCCGCAAAGGAAAGCCCCAAAAAGAGCTTTCCCGCCGCCTCCATGACCTGGGACAGAGCGGTGGGGAGCATCTGCCCCTTCCCTTGAAAGAAGCCCCGAAAGGCGGAGGACAGGCAAATGAGAAACACGGTGGGAGAAATGGCCCGCATGGAAGCGGCGGACAAGGGACTCCCCAAAAGATTGGCAAAGGGTGCGGACAGCCCCCAAAGCAGGAGTGTCCCCACCCCACCGATGAGAGCAAAGAGCCGAAGAGATACGCGGAACACCCGTTGGCTGTCCTCATGCCGAGAATCGGCCTCCATAGCCGAGATTAGCACCGACATGGCCACGGGAAGCCCCGCCGTGGAGATCACGCAGAACAGGGCGTACAGCTCGTAGGCCGCGTTGAAGTACCCCATGCCCTCCGTTCCCAAAAGGTTCAACAAAGGAATGCGGTAGAAAAGCCCGATGACCTTGACGGTCAGGGAAGACAGAGTCAGGATCCCCACCCCCGACAGAAAGGAAGGGCGTTTGGCGGCTTGATTGTGTCCCATGGCATACCTCGCGGAAGAAATTCTCTACAGGGTATGCGGGACGACATCGCATTATAATTATATTTTATATCAGAATAAACTCGTGGTACAGAGAATTGGGAGCCAGACAGGCAGGGTCAATGCCCTCCACCCCCTCCACCGAGGCAAGAATGCGCTCCGCCCACTCGGTCTCGTTTCCGTCACAGGGCTTCACCGCGAAAATGCGGCGAAGGTGAGGGGCCAGCATGTGGACGTCAAAGGCCATATTGGAATCAATGCCGTAGTCGCAATCTCCCGCGTAGGGATCAATGGAATTGACTTCGTTCTCCCGAACGCTGTGCCACAGGGTGAGGGTAAAATCGGGAGACGTCCCCCGCTTGGCCTCGTCCCGCACCAAACGGCGCAAAAGACGGATTTCCTCGGGGGAGAAGACACGCTCCTTCCCTCCCCCATCGACCAGAACCGTCTCCTTCATGACGTTGATGAAAATGCTCCGCTCGGGAATCCCCGCAAACAGGGCGGCCACCTCGGGATAGACCGCTTGAATGCCCTCAAACAGGAAGATAGGCTCTACCCCGTCGGGCACGGTGAGATCACGGTACTCGGTAGTATAACCGGTCACGAAATCGAACACGGGAATGGACGCACTGCCTTTTTCCATGAGATCGTTGACACACCGCGCAAGGGCGGGCAGGTCAATGGCGGCCACGGAATCGTAATCCAGCTTGCCATCCGGACGGCTCTCAGCCATGGCCTCCAGTACGTCTCTGCCGTAGAAAAAATCGTCGATGGAAATGGGGTACACCGCCCGTCCGGCTGCCTCCAGAACAGCGGTCAGCTTCTCGGCCGTGGTGGTCTTTCCCGCACAAGTAGGCCCGGACAGACGAATCACCTTAATGCCATGCTCCACGCAGTCTTGACAAATAGCCTCCGCGGCGGCTTGCAAACGGGCATCGAACGCCTCCTCGTTTTCCTTGACCAAAGCGATCCCCTCGGCAGGGGTTTCAAAGGTCAGCGGGAGGCAAGCAGGCTCAGGGGAAGAAAACAGTTTCATGGTCGAATCTCCTTTCGGGGTACGTACCGACAGAATCAGTCCAGCATCCCTCGCTCACGGTAGAAGGTCTCGGCCAGCGCCAGCTTTTCACGGTTGGCGCTCTCGCCTGCCTCGTCCAAATACTCGAAGGGATACTTGGGATTGAACATACGTTCTATGAAGCGGGGAGAGCCGTCCACGGGGGCGTAGTCCACCAGCTTGGTGACAGCACCCGCGCCTGCGGCGAATATGGAGTGAACCTCCTCCATCATGTAGATGTTGTAGAGTCCCTCGTAGCCGGGCAGGGCAAAGCCCACGTTCTCGAAGTTACCCACGGTATTCTTCTGACGGTACATGTAGTAGGGAATATACCCCTCGTGAGCGCATTGGATCTGGGAGTAGTCCACGCACTTGCCCGTGTCGCCGCCCCGCATGGAGTAGATAGCAGCTCCCGCTTGGCGAAGCCCAGCGGATTTTTTCACGCAGAAGGTATGTACCGTAACGTTCTCGGGGCGCAGAGCCATAATGCCGTCGAAGGAGGCGGAGAAGGTCTTGAAGCTGTCTCCGGGAAGACCGGCGATGAGATCGGTGTTGATCACGGGAATGCCCGAGGCACGGGCGATCTCATAGGCCTTAAAGAACATCTCGGTGTTATGGGCACGGCCAATGTGGCGGAGCACGTCGTCGCAGAGAGTCTGTGGATTGACGCTGACACGCCCCACGCCATACTCTCTGGCCACGGCGAACTTTTCCGCGGTAATGGTATCGGGACGGCCCGACTCCAACGTATATTCCTCCAGCGCGCGGACGTCGGTCATGCGCTCCACTGCCCCCAGGAGGTAGGCCAGCTGGTCGGGATCCAGAATGGTGGGGGTACCGCCGCCGATGTAGATGGTACGGAGGCGCAGACCCAGCTTGTTGATGGTCTCAAAGGTTTCCTCCAGATCCTTCACCAGACGGATCAGGTAGTCCGGGATCAGGGACAGAAGACGCTTGGAGGTGTAGGACACGAAGGAGCAGTAAGCGCACCGCGTGGGACAGAAGGGGATGGAGATATAGACCGAGCAGTCCTTCTTGCCGGGCGTTCCGATGAGGCGTGCCTCATTGATGGCCACGTCGGTGGCCAGGGCAGCCTTCTTGGGGATCACGAAGTAGTCCTTGGTCAGCTCCTTGCGAATACGGGTCTTGGTCATGCCCTTTTGCAAGAGCTCGGTAGCCACCTTGGAGGGGCGCACGCCCGTGAGCATACCCCAGGAGGAGCGGTAGCCCATGACCTCCTCGCAGACCGAGGTCACAGCATCTCCCAGAGCGATCTTTTCCCGACGCTCCGCGGTATATTCCTCCGAGTAGTCATAGTGTCGGGTAACCTCTGCGGACTGGCCGCGGTAGGACAGCTTTGCGGTAACGTCAATGCCCGTCTCGGGGGATTTGGACAGGTTGACCCACATTTCGGGGGTGTTCTCGGTAACAGGCTCGTCCTCCGAGAATTTCGATCCCGGGAAAAAGATCATACAGAGGGTCTGTATGTAGTATTTATTGACGGGGCCTTCTATATAGAGTCTCATGATTTTCTCCGAATATTCCTGAATTTTGGTCGCAGGGGCAGACGGCGCTCCGTCCGCGGGAGGAGGGTTCATGCGGGGGGATTTGCGTTTTTGATTCATGTGTCTGATTTCTATTAGGGTTGAGTTGTATGCGGTAGGGTTTATACTTTATTGGCGGGCTTTAGCACGTCGCTCTCCATGACGATGGTCACGGGGCCGTCGTTGAGGAGGGACACCTTCATGTCCGCGCCGAACTTGCCGTGACCCACGTGTCTGACGTACGCCTTGGCGCGCTCCACGAACAGCTCGTAGAGACGGTTGGCCTCGGCGGGGGCGGCGGCACCCAAATAATCGGGACGGTTGCCGTGCTTGTAATTCGCCAGCAGGGTGAACTGGGACACCACCAGCATTTCCCCGTCGATGTCCTGCACCGAGCGGTTCATTTTGCCGTTCTCGTCCTCGAAAATGCGAAGCTTGACCATTTTTTGGAGCATCCGCTCCAGATCCTCCTCGGTGTCCCCGTGGGCAACCCCCAGAAGCACCAGCAGACCGTGGCCGCAGGAGCCGATGAGCTCGCCGTCCACGTGTACGGAGGCGGAGGTGACGCGTTGAATAACTGCTTTCATGGGTAAAGCTCCTTTCTTACGAGAATCCTCTGGTCACGTCCAGAATGTTCTTCAGCCCCCGCAGGCGGGACACGATGGAGTTGTAGTGCTCCACGTTCTTACAGCTGATCTTGAGATTGATGATGACCCGATCGGCACCGGCCTTTTGGGAATTGATCTGCAGAATGGACACCTTCATATCCGCCAAGGCCACCGTGATATCGGCCAGCACACCCACGGTATCCAGGGTATGGATCTGGAGCAGAGCCTCGTACACGCTGCCTCTGGACTCGTTGGCGCTTCCCTCCCAGTGGGCGGGCTTCCAACGGTCGCAGAGGTCGGGGTTGTCCTTGCCCTGGATGTAATTGGGGCAATCCTGCTTGTGGATGGAAATGCCGAAGCCCTTGGTAACGAATCCCACAACCTCGTCTCCGGGCAGGGGGTTACAGCACTTGGCAAACTTCACGGCACAGCCCTCGGCCTCATCCACGATGATACCGCTGTTGTGCTTCAGGTTATGAGGCCGTGCCGAGGTGACGACCTGCTGAACGTCCTCGGCGGTCATCTTGGCGGAGGAGGCAACCTCCTCGGGCACCTCGGGCGGGGTCATGGCGTCCAGCTCGTCCTTGAGGCGGCGGAGAGTCTTGGTCACGGGCAATTCCCCGTAGCCGATGGAGTTGTACATATCCTCCACGGTGGAGTAGCCCATACGGGCGGCCACGGCGGCCACGGCCTCGGCTCGCTTGGATTCGGGCAGATGGGGAGCCAGCTTCTTGACCTCGGCATCTACGGCGGCCTTACCCACGATGATATTATCGGCTCTCTTCTCCCGCTTGGACCACTGGCGGATCTTATTCCGCGCCTCGCTGGTGCGGACGATATTCAGCCAATCGCGGCTGGGGCCCTTGGCAGAGGAGGAGGTCAGGATCTCCACGATCTCGCCGTTCTCCAGCACCCGGTCAATGGGCACGATACTGCCATTGATCTTGGCGCCCAGCATCTTGTTGCCCACCTCCGAGTGGATGGCGTAGGCAAAGTCGATGACGGTGGCACCCTGAGGAAGGGCGCGAACGTCGCCCTTGGGGGTAAAGACGAAGACCTCGTCGTGGAAGATATCGATCTTCAGTGCGGTCATGAACTCCTCGGGGTCGCGGGTACCGTCCTCGGTCTCGATGAGACGGGCGATCCACTCCAGCTTCTTGTCCATGTCCTCCTTGGAGGTTGCCCCCGACTTGTACTTCCAGTGGGCGGCGATACCGTACTCCGCGATGTGGTGCATCTCCCAGGTACGGATCTGCACCTCGAAGGGGATACCGTCACGGCCGATGACCGTGGTATGCAAAGAACGGTACATATTGGGCTTGGGGATGGAAATGTAGTCCTTAAAACGTCCGGGGATGGAATTGAACATCTCGTGGATGATACCCAAGACGGTATAGCACTCCAGCTCGGTGTCCACGATGATACGCATGGCGTAGAAGTCATAGATCTCGTCGAAGGACTTATTCTGCTTGTACATCTTGCGGTAGATGGAGTATACGGTCTTGATACGACCCTCCAGATGGAACTTGATGCCGTTCTCGGTCAGCTTCTCCGACACTGTGCCGCGAATGTTCTCAATGAAGCCCAGGCTCATACCGTACTTGCGCTCGATCTCTCCCCGAACCTCCTCATAGCCAATGGGATCCAGGTACTTCATACCCAGATTCTCCAGCTCCTGCTTGATCTTCTGCATACCGAGACGGTGTGCCAGAGGGGCGTAGACCTGCATGGTCTCCAGAGCGGTGATGCGGCGCTTGTGGTCGGGCTTTGCATCCAGCGTACGCATATTGTGCAGACGGTCGCAGAGCTTGATAAAGATGACGCGGACGTCCTTGGACATGGCCAGGAGCATCTTACGAAGGGTCTCGATGTGAGCCTCCTCCTTGTCGTCGATCTGGAGCGCCACGATCTTGGTAAGACCCTCCACCAGCATGGCCACGTCCGCGCCGAAGCGTTTGGCAATCTCGTTGCAGTTGGTACGGTCTCCGCAATCCTCCACGGTGTCGTGAAGCAGGGCGGCGCAAATGGAGTCGGTGTCCAGCTCCAGGCTGGCCACGATCTCCGCCACGGCGATGGGATGGGTGATGTAGGCGTCTCCGCTCTTGCGGAACTGCCCCTCGTGAAGCTGAGCGGCATACTCATAGGCAGCCTGGATCTTATCCAGGTCGTACTTTTTGCCCGTGGCTCGGAGGATTTCAAGAAGTCGGTCAATACCGACGGTAGGATTCTGTTCCATTGTAATCTCCATTCCGCCGCTTTGCGGCGGCACAAATACCGATTGGCGTCAAGCAACGGCGTCCGATGGCGGACACCCCGACTCACGCCGAAGTCATCTCAGGCCTTTGCGCACCGGCAAAAGCCTATATGGGGTCAGGCTCCTCCCGCGATCAGCTGGCGACGGAGTCTCTGCATGAGGGGAGACGCGTCAATGCTGGTCTTGGGCGAGTCGAAATTGATCTCGAAAACGTAGATACCGTCCAAAGGATCCCGCACACGGCAGACCCCCATTTCGTTGAGGATCCGCAGAATGAGGCGGAGCTTGACCATGCCCATGGGGGCAACACGCTCCAGAAGTCCTCTTTCGGTGACGGTAGCGTTACCGTGGCGGGCATCGTCGCGAAGAACGGTGAACACGCGAGCGATCTCCTCGCGGGTGGGCACCAGACCCTCTTCGGGAGAAATGGGCGCGCCGTTCAGTACCTGTGCCAACCGCTCCTGCTCGCGAAGACGATGACGGGTGACCTGCTCGGAGATCCGCATATCCTGCAAAATGAGCTGAAGGGTGCGGATGCCCTGATAGTCGTTGATGTTGAGCTGGAAGAGGGCATCCACCGTATCGCCCGCCACGAAGGGCAGGTTCGCGGCCGAGTGCCCGAACCAAATGGCCTGCAGGATCTGCCCGTCTCGGTAGAGCATGATCTTGACGTGCTTTCCGCCCCCCAGGGGAATGATCTTCTGGACAACGGCATCCCGCAGGATGAACAGCGGGGTGGGGTTCTCCACGCCGAAGGGCTCCAGCTGCTCCAGCTCCTCGGCGGCGGTCATGGTGAGATCCTGAACCTCAACCTCTCCGTCGGCCTCATAGCGGACGGCGGTCATTTCCTCCGTCAGGAGAGACGAGGCGTAAGCGTTGATCCTTGCGCGGAAATCGGGAATGTCCGCTCGCCGCACCGTAAGACCCGCGGCCAGCTCGTGACCGCCGAAGCGAACCAGCAGATCGCGGCTGTCAGCCAACGCCTCCACCAGATTCAGCCCCTTGACACTGCGACCCGATCCCTTGCCCACGTCATTGGGGGAGGGCTCAACGTCCATGGCACCGTCAAAGGAAATGAGGATAGAGGGCAGACCGTACTTTTCGGTGATGCGGGAGGCCACGATGCCCACGATTCCCTGCATCCAGCCATCGTCCTCCAGGACGATCACACAGGGCTTGGGCTCACCCAATCGCGCGGCCTCGGCCAGTTGGGTGTCGATCATGGCGTAAGCTTGCTCGGCAATGCGGTTCTCCTCGGCCTGGCGGTGGGAGTTGATGGCGCAGAGCTCCTGCGCCATGGTCTCGGCATCCTCGGGGGACTCCGCCAAAAGCAGCTCCACCGCCATCATGGCGTGGGCGATACGACCGGCGGCGTTGATACGGGGGGCGATGCCAAAGCCCACCAAACCGGAATTGACCTTTCGACGGGGCTTTTTGACCTGAGAGCCACCCGCGGCAGGACGACTGCCGCCGTTCCCCGAAATAGCCTCCAGAAGCGCCACCAGACCGGGTCTCTCGGTACAGTTGAGCAGAGCCAGACCGCGGGAGACGATGTAGCGGTTCTCGTCGATCAGAGGCATAACGTCGGCGATGGTGCCAATGGCCACCAGGTCGATCATGCGCTCCCCAACGGTCTCCAAAGCCTCTGCCGCGGAGCATCCCAAGCGGATGGACTCACAGGCACAGAGGAACTTGAACACCACGCCCACGCCCGCCAGCCCCTTAAAGGGGTAGGGGCAATCGGGGCGGTGCGGATTGACCACGGCGGTGCAAACGGGGATCTCGGCGTGGCATTCATGGTGATCTGTCACCACGGTATCCACCCCCAGAGTCGCGGCAAAGGCGATCTCCCGATGGGCGGTGATACCCGTATCCACGGTGATGATGAGGGTCACACCGTCGGCGGCCAGCTGCTCCACAGCCCCCACTGACATACCGTAGCCCTCACCCAAGCGGTTGGGAATGTATTTGACCACGTCAGCCCCCAGCCCCTTCAGGTAGAGGTACAGGGTCGTGACCGAGGTCACGCCGTCCACGTCGTAGTCACCGTAGATGGCGATGCGCTCCCCCTTGTCCACAGCGGCGAGGACTCGTTCCACCGCAGGCCTCATATCCGCCATGAGCATAGGGTCGTGCCACAATCTTTCGTCGTTTCCCAAAAACAGGGTTGCCGCCAGAGGGTCGCGGTAGCCTCTGTTGCAGAGCAAGCGGGCGGTCAGCAGGGAGATCCCCAACTCACGGGACACGGCTTCGGCGGCGGCGGCGTACTCCGGGTCCTTCATATCCCCGAGAACCGTCCAAATTCGCTCTCGGGAGGGGGAATTTATGATATCAGTATCCTTCAAAACGTAATCCTTTCTTACAAGCGTCCCATCTGCGAACGCTCCCACCCTCATGGTGGGCATCTCGCCCCTACGGCGAGATCATGCCGGATCCTCCCGTCCCGATGCTCGTTCTCCGATCGGACGCGGGAAGACCTCTCTCTGTTTCATCATATGCAAAATCAAGACACCTGTCATGAGTTGGTATATTTGGTCAGAATGGCTTCGGCCACCTTGACCCCATCCACGGCGGCGGAGGTAATGCCTCCGGCGTATCCGGCTCCCTCACCACAGGGATAAATGCCTGCCACTCCCACCGCGCAAAAATCGCTCCCGCGCAGAATGCGAACGGGTGCGGAGGTGCGGGTCTCGGCGGCTGACAGCACCGCCTCGGGCATGGCGTAGCCCTTGACCTTGCGGTCAAAGGAACGAAGACCGTAGCGCAGAGAATTGCACACGTAGTCGGGCAGAGTCGCGCTGACGGGAGCGAGACGGTAGTGCTCCCCGCCGCGGTAGGAGGGCTTGACCCGCCCCGGGGCGGTCACGGCACGGTCGCCGTTCAGAAAATCTCCCACGGTCTGCACGGGAACGCTGTAATCCGAGCCTCCCGCCAAAAACGCGGCACGCTCAATGCGCCGCTGGAAGGCGATAGCCCCCAGCACGGTGCTTCCCTCCACGGCCTCGTAGTCGGAGGTGCGAATGGACACGGCAACGGCGGCGTTGGAGTTGACCCCGTCACGGGCTCGCTCGCTCATGCCGTTGACCACCACGGTATCCTCCTCGGAGGCGGCGGCCACAACTTCACCACCGGGGCACATGCAGAAGGTGTAGACCCCTCGCTCCCCCTTGGTGTCGGACAAATGGTATTCGGCGGCGCCCAGATCGGGATGACCGGCAAAGGAGCCATAGAGCATGGTATCCAGATCGCTCCGCAGATGCTCGATGCGCACCCCCACCGAAATGGGCTTGGGCTCCAGCATGAGCTGTTTTTCCAGAAGCATGCGGTAGGTGTCCCGCGCGCTGTGTCCGGGGGCCAGCACGATCAGACCGCAAGGGATGTCCCCGCGGGTGGTCTTGGCGGTAAAGCTCCCGTCGGAGTGGCGGTCAAAGCCGTCCAGACGGCAGCGGTATATGACCTCTCCGCCCAGGGAGGCAATGGCATCCAGCATATTCTGCACCACGGTACGGAGAATGTCCGTACCCACGTGGGGCTTGGCTTGCAGGGTAATATCCTCGGGTGCGCCCATCTCCCGTAGGGTCTCCAGCACGAAGGAGCAACGGGCATCGTTGATGCGGGTCAGAAGCTTACCATCAGAAAACGTGCCCGCGCCGCCCGCGCCGAACTGCATGTTGGACTCGGTGTCCACCCGTCCCTCACGGTAGAATCCCCCTACGGCCTTCACACGGTCGGCCACGCAGTCACCTCGGTCGATAAGAATAGGAGACAGTCCCTCCCGCGCCAGCAAGTAGGCACAGAACAGACCGGCAGGGCCCATGCCCACCACCAGGGGGCGGCCGGCCAAAGGCTCCATGCCGCGGCTCATTTCGTGGATCGCCTCCCGATAGGGCTTAAAGCCCTCGCGAGCCAGCTTGTCCTCCCGAAAGCCGGGATGGTTCTCGAGAGCGGTGGCCAGCACGGTGTAAACCAAGCGGATATCCTCCCGCTTGCGGGCATCCACGGATTTCTTATACAGGCGAAAATGAAGCGAGCCGACAGGAATGCCGCTCCGCCTCATTTTCTGCTCTGCGCGCGCCAGAACCTCCGACGCGGGTGTGCCCACGCTCACCGAAATGCCTTCGATGAGCGCGGCTTTGCAATAGCTATGTTCCATCATGCCGCGCGTCACCACCGGGCGCTCCCGTCGGGCAGGAGCACCTCCGCGGGAGTCTCCCCCGTGGTCTCGGGCTCGGCGGTCTCCTCCTGGGTAGGTTCCTCCGCCACCGTGGTCACGCTTTCGGAGGCAAGGGCATCGCTGGTAATGCGGGACAGACCCACCACGTACAGCCAGATCAAGGCGGCCAAGGCAAAGCAGATGAAAAGAACGGGCATGTACACGTTGATCTCGGAACGCTTGACCTCCGGCTTTCTCACGTTGTCGTCAGCCTTCAGTTTAAAATGACTCATGGATGATTTTCCTTTCTGGGTTCAAGGTATGGAGACAGGACACGGAGATCAGACTCCGTCGGAGCTGCCCTCGGTCGAGCCATCGGTGGTATCCTTGTTGCCGGCAGACGCGGTTTCGGAGGCCTTGCCATCGTTGACTACGCGGTAGCTCTTGCTCCGAGAGATCGCGTTTTTGGAATCGGCCTCAGCGGGCTCGGGCTTGACGAGCATATCCGCCTCCGCTTTCTTGTCCTTCAAGCTCCAAATGAAGTGGATCTCGGGAAGAACCAGCTTGCGGCCGCGGCCCTCACCGTTTCCGTCCTCGGCATCGCTGACGCGGCTGTCTCCCTGCAGAAGGCGAGCCAGATCCTTACGCAGAGCCTTCTGAATGGCCTTGGCGCGCGCTTCATTTTGGAATTCGTCGGCCTTTTGGTTGTAGTTGCGCTTTAGGAACTTGTTGTTGGCGATGGAGATCACGTGTCTCTGCTCCGAAACCACCACCACCACGCAGTCGCTGACCTCGCTGATGCCCACAGCGGCTCTGTGACGGGTGCCCAGCCCCTTCAACACCTCCTCGTTGGTGCTCAAGGGTAGCTCACAGCAGGCGGCGGCGATGCGGTTGTTGCGGATGATGACAGCGCCGTCGTGGAGGGGAGTGCCATCCACGAAAATGTTGCGCAAAAGCTCACTGGAGACAGCGGCATCCATGACGTGTCCCCGCTCCACGTATTCTCCCAAAGGGGTGGAGCACTCGATGACGATCAGCGCGCCGTCCTTCTTGGCCTGAGCGATCTGACAGGCGGCGTCCACCACCTCGCTGATGACCTTGGCCGTCTCCGCCTCGTCCTTGTTCCGCAGAAGGAAGCCAAAGGGCTTATCGCCGATTCGCTCCAAGCCGTCGCGGATCTCGGGCTGGAAGATGATGGCCAGCAGGATGACGAAGAAGGGGGCGATCCAGGCGATCAGCTGGTGAATGGCGCGAAGCCCCATCAAATCGCTGAGACCGTAGATCAGCAGAACCACAGCAAGGCCGATGGCCAGCTTCACGGCTCTGCGGCCCTTGAGGAACAGAAAAACGCCGTACAGCACAAGGGTAAGCAGGAAGATATCCAAGGCGTCCCAAAAGGTAAATCCGGAAATGGGCTGCCATATGTAGGTCTTGAAGACCTCGCCGAAGGATGCAAACAATTCAGTCATCGCAAGTCACCTTTCTGTGGGTAAAGAAGGGGGCGGATGGGGGCAAGCGAACGCGTTGGAAAGCCGTTTTTCACGTCGTTCCGCGGGTCGGATCCCATCCATCCCTTTTTAGGGTAGATAGAGTTAATTATACCATATATATAGCACTTTTAAAATTAGGAAAATAACAATTTACAAAATGTTTACACAGATGCGTCAAAAAGGGACGCAAACCGACGAGGCGCGCCTCGCCAAGGAATGCGTCCCGAGAGGCTACGAGCGGTCAACCAGCTCCCCTACGGTGACGAATCGGTAGCCCCGCTCCAACAGAGCCGGGATGACCCGCCGCAGAGCCTCGGGGGTGGGGCTGTCGTAGCCGATGAAGTCGTGCATGAGGATGATATCCCCGGGCTGCACCGTATTCAAAATGTGATTCGCGATGGTCTCGGGAGGCGTGTGCGCCCAATCCCGCGTGTCCACGTCCCAGAGGATGATGCGGTAGTCCAGTTCCCCCGCCACCAACCGAACCGCTTCACTCATCTCCCCCTCGGGAGGACGAACCAAGCGAACGGGGGCATCCGTAATGGAGGCAAGGGCATCCTCACAGGCTGTGATCTCACGGCGAAGATCCTCCACCCCCATGTGGCCGAAGCGACGGTGGGAGAAGGTGTGGTTGGCGATCTCATGCCCTGCCTCGGCCACAGCATGAGCGGCGGCGGGGTAGTAGCCCACGTTCTCCCCTACCATGAAGAAGGTAGCGCGGATTCCGTACTCATCCAGAATATCCAGAATCCGGGGTGTCAGACGGGGATGGGGACCGTCGTCAAAGGACAGAGCGATCTCCATGCGGTCGTTGGGATGGCTGCGGTAGACCACCTCCTCCTGTGCGGGGGACGTCTCGGTTTCAGGTCGCGTCACCGACGGCTCGGCGGTCTCGGAGGACTCCGGGCGGAAGGGAGAGGGATAAGATACTCCCACCGACGCAGGGCGGGCAGCAGGGTGAAAAACAGACCCGGAAGAGAGCGTCCGCCCCCCTATGCGGGGGAGTCCGTTCCCCTCCTCATATACCCTTGTCCGTACCCCCAGCCACAGGGCGACCAGCACCGAAAGCAGGAACAAAACCGCGATGGTCAGCCACAGGAAAATAGATCGGTGCATCCGCGCATTATTCTTGTGCGACAAATGTTTTTTACGTCTTCGACCGTGGGTCACGCCCCCTCACCTCCCGTCAGTTCGTCCAGGGTGCCGAAGCGGTAGCCCATGGCCTTCATTTCCCGGATCACGTCCCCCAGAATGGCGGCGTTGGTGGCGGACGTGGGATGCAGGAGGATGACACCGCCGTTGTGAAGATTCTCCAGTATCTTGGCCCTGGCAGCGGCGGGATCGGGCTGTTTCCCGTTGTCCCAATCGGCGTAGGCAAAGCTCCAGAATACCGTCTTGTACCCCGCCGCCTGCGCCTCCTTCAGCATGGCCGTATCAAAGCAGCCCTCCGGAGGGCGGTAGTAGGGAGAGACCGTCACACCGACGGCCGCGCAGGCCTCCTCCAGCCGCTTCAGCTCCGCGGTGAGAGCCCCCGCAGGTGCCCCGCAGAGATTCTTGTGGGTATAGGTGTGGTTGCACACCAAATGTCCCTCCTCGGCCATACGGCGGATTAGATCGGGGTGGGCGGTGGGCAATTGCCCCAGCACGAAGAAAGCCGCCGAAACCCCTTCCTCGCCCAGCGTATCCAGAATTTTAGCCACGTTCCCGTTCTCATAGCCCGCGTCAAAGGTCAGATAAACCACCTTGTCAGAGGCGTCGGGGGCGGTGTGGCGGTGGTCGATATAGTAACCGCCGTATTCCTCCGCGGCGCGAAGGGGAGCATCTGCCAAAGGCTGGGCGTGGTTCTTGGCACGGACACAGTACCATCCCGTTCCCTGCCCGTGGGCGGGCAGAGGCAGAATGGCGGTCAACAATAAACAGCAGGCGGCGGCAAAAGCCCACGGACGTCGGGGCACTTTGAATGAGCGTTTAGGCATGGCGTGAGTCTCCTTTCGGCGCGAAAGATGCGCCCGTTGCAAGTAGTGTGCACAGACGGAGAGAAAATAGCCCTTGTAAAACCAGCCAATCTCCCGAGATTTACCCACTTGCCGCAGGAGTGCATAATTTTTAGTGAACAATCTGTTAATTCTTGCTTTATTATATTTTTGTTCAAAATTTCGACACATATTCCCTATATAATAGATGCGATTGGGTTTCATTGTGTCAAATGGATTCTACTGACCCAAGCCCCGGTCCGGGAGAAAGGAGGTAGCATGGCCAATACCTTCAAGCGCATGGAAAAAAAGACCACCCTGCCCACCGAGCGGGTGGAGGAATTGAAGGCGCGGATCGCGCCCTACATGAACGACGACCCATTCAACGTGGACGGCAAGCCCTACATGATCTGCAATCTCTACTACGATGATTTCGACGATCACGTCATCCGAGGCTCGGTCCAGCTCCCCAAGTACAAGGAAAAGCTCCGCCTCCGCAGCTACGGCGTTCCCACCGAGGACACCAAGGTGTTTCTGGAGCTGAAAAAGAAATACTACGGCGTGGGCACCAAGCGCAGAACGAAACTGCGCTACGGCGACCTCAAGCACTACCTCGACACGGGCATCCACCCTGCGGGGCTGTCCTACATCGACGAGCAGGTGCTCCGGGAGATCGACTACTACCGCTCCCACGAGACGGTGGAGCCGAGGGTCTACGTCAGCTACATGCGCAACGCCTACCACGGCAAGGAGGATCCCTCCTTCCGCCTGACCTTTGACAGCGACATCCTCACCCGCCGCTACGACCTGGATCTGACTCTGGGCCGCTACGGCACCCCCATCCTCACCGAGGGCACCACCCTTCTGGAGGTCAAATTCGCAGGAGCCGTTCCCTTCTGGTTCTGCCGCGTCATGAGCGACTTCGGTCTGTCCTTCCACACCTTCTCCAAGGTGGGCACCGACTTCAAGCTCTATACCTACGAAAAAGCCTGCGCCGAGCATCCCGACGAAGACCACTACCTCAGACTGATACACTGATTTTGGAGGATCACACACCATGAATCAACTTATGAACCGCGTTCTTGAAGCCGTTGACATTACCGTCATCACCCTGGGTCGCGCCCTCACCGTCATGGGCTGCGCCCTCGCCCTCTCGGTAGCCATCATGCTGGTCTACATGTTCACCCACCGCCGCACCGGCTTCCGCCCCGCCATGCTCTTCACCATGATGCTGCTGGGCCCCGCCGTGGCCATCATCGTCATCTGTATCGGCTCCAATATCGCCCGCGCCATTTCCATCGGCGGCGGTCTGGCGCTGATCCGCTTCCGTAACACGGTGGAAGACCCCCGCGACATCGTCTACTACTACATCTCCATCGCCGCCGGTATCGCCTGCGGTGTGGGCTTCATCGGCTTCGGCGCCATCGCCGTGGGCATCCTGCTCCTCTTCATCATCCTCCTCAACCTCATCGGCATCGACCGCTTCGGCGGCACCGGCAAGCGTCTGCGCATCCTCATCCCCGAGTCCCTGGACTACGACGGTGTCTTCGAGCCCGTGCTGAAGACTTATTGCCGCTACTTCCACCTCAACCGCATCAAGACCCAGGACTACGGTACCCTGCTGGAGCTGGACTACCGCATCGTCATGCGCGACAAGAAGCAGGAGAAGCAATTCATCGACGAGCTTCGTATGCGTAACGGAAACCTGAATATCTCGCTGGTGCAGAACACCATGGAGACGCTGTAAGGCGTTCGTACATAAGGGAAAACCACTCCGTGACGGGGTGGTTTTTCTTGTGGGGGGAGATTGACAGGGTTAGGATAATATGCTATAATAGGAGAAACAAATTGCTGTTTAGCGGGGTGAT
>JAZOOM010000161.1:0-11585 GCA_045655025.1 Eubacteriales bacterium
CAGATTGACGCCCTGACGATCCCGAGAGGAGAATTTGGCCAACCGCTTGCCCAGGTAGGCGAAGGTGTGGAGCAAAACCGCTTCGCTGGCGATATCCGAAAGCTCCGAGGGGCTTTGGATGCCTTGCAGCCACACGGGGATCACCTCGTTACAGGCGGAGAAGACGCAGGAGCGAGGGGATACCTCCAGCTTTTCCATCAGCTGATTTCCGCGGGCACCGAGAAAGCTGACGTACATGTACCGAAAGGAATCCACGGATTCTATGGAAAAGGGCTCGGCGGGGAAGGAGAAAAAAAGATCTCCCGCGCGGAGCTCCCGCACAGCGCCTTGGGTATGCAGTCTGCCATGTCCCTCGATCACCAGGTACATGGTATAAAGAGCCTTCAGCCGCAAGCCGGTATAGATCTGACGTTCGGTCTCCAGGACGAAGTTGACCGTATGGATGCTATGCTCACTCATTTCCCTCGGGACGTAGCGGCATACGTTCTGCTGTTCCATAGAAGAGCCTCCTTGTTGTTTTTCTTGCATCATTATAACACACTCCCCAACGGAAGTCAACCTATTTCTAACTAAATTCCACAAACTTATGGAATTTATCATTGCCAATCCTGCCCGGGTGTGCTATAATGTAGCTATAAGCATGGGGGCATATGCCCTCTGTCATCGGTTCCCATGACTCTCAACCAAAGAAAGGAATCAAAAACCATGAAAAAAGTCCGTATCGGTGTTTTGGGTGCTTACCGCGGCACCAGCATGATCAACTATTGCAAGCGAGCCGACCACGCCGAGGTGGTGGCCATCTGCGACAAGAGCCCCGAGGCCTTGGATGCCCAAAAGGAGGCTGCCGCAGGCCTGAATATCACCTTCTACGATCATTTTGACAAGTTCATCGAGCATGATATGGATGCCGTGGTGCTGGCCAACTACGCCAACGAGCACGCGCCCTTTGCCATCCGTTGCCTGAAGAAGGGGCTGCACGTCTTCTCCGAGGTGCTGCCTTGCCAGACTATGAAGGAGGCTGTGGAGCTGGTAGAGGCGGTGGAGGAAAGTGGACTGATCTATGCCTACGGTGAGAACTACTGCTATATGCCCGCCTCTTACGAGATGAAAAAGCTCTACGAGAGCGGCGAGATCGGTGAATTCGAGTACGGCGAGGGTGAGTATATCCATAACTGTGAGTCCATTTGGCCCTCCATCACCTACGGTGAGCCCGACCATTGGCGCAACGGCGGCTACGCCACCTTCTACTGCACCCATTCCCTGGGCCCCGTCATCCACGCCACGGGTCTGCGTCCCGTTTCCGTCGTGGGCTTTGAGGGCACCAAGAACGCCCGCGGTCTTCGTACGGGCCGAAAGGCGGGCCAGTTCGGTATCGAGATGGTCACCTTGGAGAACGGCGGTATTGTGAAGTCTGTGCACGGCAACCTGTACAAGAACTCCATTTGGTATTCCATGTACGGCTCCAAGGGCCGCATGGAGTGCGGCCGTGAGGATGCTATGGATGGGCATATTTTCAAGATCTACGTCAACAAGGACGAGTACGACGGCGGCTATGAGACGGGTTCCCTACGCTCCTACAACCCCGATCAGGGCATGAAGGAGCAGGCCGAGGGATTCGGTCACGGCGGCTCTGACTTCTACTCCATGTACTTCTTCATCAAAAAGATCCTGGGTGACGAGTCTGCCGATACCATTGATGTTTACGAGGCTTTGGATATGTTCTTGCCCGGTATGTTTGCCTACCGCTCCATCCTGCAGGGCGGCGTGTCAGTACAGATCCCCAACCTCCGCAACAAGGAGGAGCGGGACGCTTGGCGCAATGATACGGCTTGCACCGATCCCAAGGTGGCCGGGGATATGCTCCTGCCCACCATGGCCGCGGGTACGCCCGACATTCCCATGGAGGTCTACGACCACATGGCTCAGCTTTGGGCAGAGGAATGCGCCAAGACCGAGGGCACCTACCGCCAGGCTGCTTTGACGCAGGGAAGTAAGAAGTAAAGGATTACACCATGAAATATTCTGTGAAAATTTTGTGCGGCCTTTTGGCGGCGAGTTTGCTCCTTCCTTTGGTCGGCTGTACGACAAAGCCTCCTTCTTCCGTGGATGGCACGACCGATGGACGGGTGACCTCCGAAGTGGCCGACTCGACGGCGGTCTCGGATACGGCCACCGAGGATACCACCGAGGCTGTGGTGGAGAAGCCTCCGAGAGATACCTATGAGGATCTTTCCTTCGGGGTTCCTGCCTATACCGATTCGGGGGAAAAGTCCGTTACGGTCACGTCCGCGGGAAAGGGCGAATCCAGCCGGGTTCGGTTGGATTTCACCAAGCACGGCGGTGAATACGTGATCTCCTCCACCAAGGTAGCAGCCAACTGCCACGACGTGGCCACCTGCGATACCTGCGGATACGTGGATACCGAGGATGGCGGCGCCTACCTCATGTCCTCCCACGGGAAGGATCAGGGCGGTGTGACGGTCACGGTGGCTACGCCCATTTTGGCATCCTCGGTCAAAGGGATGACCCTGACCTTCAAGACCACCGCCGAGGCTTCCTCCAGCTCCATGCGCATCCTCACCAAGGATCAGACCAACAACGCGGCCTTCATCAATACTTGCGGCTCCATGAGTGGGGCTACCAAGGAGTGGGTCACGGTGGATCTGGGCGTGAAGAACTATGAGGATCTGGCGGACAGCGACGGCTACATCCGCTCCTTCCAAATGTACTTCCGCAATAAGAACAAGACAGACTGCTACGTGCAAAGCGTGGAGTTCACCGTCAGCCCTGACAAGTTCCTGGCCGTGGATGAGGTGACGGGGAACTGCTTCTTCCGGGGTGGCGCGGCCGAGGCCGTTGCTAACGTGATCGCGGAGCGCTTCACGGCGGCGGATATGCAGGCGGAGATCACCGTAGAGGGCTCCACCTACCGCAGAAACACCAGCTACGCCTCCGGTTCCTTGAGATACAGAGCCACGGTGACGCTGGCTGACGGTACCGTGGTGACCAAGGAGCACACCGCCGTGATCCCTGCGCTCTCGGGAGCGTGGCTGGATACCACCGACGGGGCGTACGGCTCCTCCCATGATGCCCGCGATCAATGGCAGGACACCTTCGATCCCTCGGGATTGCTGTTCTTGAGCGATAACGCACTGTCCTGCGCCGAGGGGATCGAATCGGTGGAGTATGCCATCGTGGCGGGGGATCTTGCCCATAACGACGGGCAGATCCTGTGGAGAGCCCCTCACCTTTTGGAAATGAAGGACGGCGGGATCTCTTACCTCCTGATCAATGCTTTCCTGGATCTCGGGGATCAGCTGGAGGAGGGAAGCTCCTACCGCCTGCTGGTTCGCGGCGTGACGAAGCGAGACAACTACATTCTGCACGTGGATATTCCCTTTGTGTACAATCCCCTGTCCGTGGGAGCGTCGGAGGCGTTGAAGGCCGCACAGCTTGTTTTGGAGCAGACTGACTTCATTTGCCCTGCCGATACGGAAAACAAGGCCGATTTCTTGCGGGATCGGCTGAATGCCCTGATCGGCAACGGGGCAGTGTCCGTGGACGTGGAGATCCTCGGCGAGGGTCTGGGATCTATGCGGGCGTGGGTCGCTCTGCGCTACACCCCCGCCGTTACCGAGGCGAGACTTCCGGTGTATGATCTGAACGGGCAAGCCATCACGGAGGTGTATAACTACGTTGGCCAAGCATTTACGAAGGAGGCGTTGACCGTGAACTATACGGACGAGCAGAGCGTCATTTCCCTGACCGCTCCCTACGACGGCGACCGTCACGTGATTTTGGCCGCCGACGTGATCTACAACCATGCCAAGGCTCCCCTTTCCGTGGTGGAGAACGTGAACTACGGATACATGGCGGGAGAGCATTGTACCCCTCCCCCCGTGACCATGACATGGGTGGATGAGAAGGCCGTGGAGGGCAAGACCTATACCGTTCTCATCTCCACGGATCGGGATATGAAGAATCCCTTGGTGTTCACGACGACCGAGACGCGCGCCGAGATCTACAATCTGAATATCGGTACGACCTATTACTGGCAGGTCAGATCCGACACGGATGCCTCTCCCGTACAGGTTTTCGCCACCGAGGACGGCTATCCCCGCTTCATCAAGCTGGACGGCGTTTCCAACGTGCGGGATATCGGCGGATACCTCACTGCGGACGGTCGCCGCGTCAAGCAGAACCTGGCCTACCGCGCGGCACATCTGGATGCCATTACGGCTGAGGCCAAGGAGATCGCGCTGAATACGCTGAACATCCGCACGGATCTGGATCTGCGCGGCGGTGGTTCTACTCCTTTGGGCAGCACGGTTCAGCACATTTCGGTTGCCATGCAATGGTACGAGCACATCTTCGAGGAGGATATGTACGAGGTAGTCAGAAAGACGGTTTCCACCTTCGCCTACGAGGAGAATTACCCCATTATTTTCCATTGCTCCATGGGACGTGACCGCACGGGCACCACCGCCTTCCTGATCCTGGGCCTTTTGGGCGTGGAAGAGGAAGCCCTTCGCCGGGAGTATTACGCGTCCTTCTTCTCCCAGCAGGGATCCTTCAACGAATCCGAATTCCCTCTGCTCATCATCAACATGAACAGGCTGGCGGACGGCTTTAACAGCTTCGGAGACAAGGATGATACGCTCCGGGAAAAGATCCATGCTTACCTTCTGCATATCGGTGTTACCGAGCAGGAGATCCAAAGCATTCGGGATATTTGGCTTGAGTAAGGAAAACAGAATCGAATTTTATCTCCCCCTGCCGTGCGGCAGGGGGAGATTTTTCTCCGCGCAGGATTGACGAAATAACACTTGTACGGCCATCATACGGTTCGGACGTTTCGGAAAAGGATTGCCGCGGTTTATCTTGACAAACCACTGTCTTTGTGCTACAATGGAAATATAAACGGATAGAAAGAAAGGAATCTTTATGATGGCTTCCAATCGAATCTACAAATACGAAATGCACATCCATACTGCCCCCTGCAGCGGCGGCGGCTCGGATATTCGCGATCATATCGACGTTCTCATGCAAAAGGGGTACAGCGGTATGGTGGTCACCAACCATTTTTTCAACGGTGATACCCGCGTTGACCGCTCCTTGCCATGGGAGGATTTTGTGGACGCGTACAGACAGGATTACCTATACGGCTTGGAGTACGCCCGAGAGCGAGATTTTGACCTCCTCTTTGGACTTGAGGAGCACGTGGGAAACGGTCAGGAGATCCTTCTTTACGGCATCACGCCTGAGCTCATCGCCGCTCACCCCGAATTGAAGACCGCGCCCCCCGAGACATACGCCGAGGTCGTCCACGCCGCGGGCGGTTTGGTCTACCAGGCTCACCCCTTCCGTAAAGCGCCTTGGATCATTTGCGCTGAACCCTTGGCATGCTTGGATCAGCTGGACGGCATTGAGGTTTACAACGCGGGCAATTTACCCGAGATGAACGATCAAGCGCAAAAGCTGGCTGAGGAGCTGGGACTCTCCTGTACCGCGGGCTCTGACGGTCACGGTACCGATACCGCGGGGCGTGCCGGCATTGGCGCAAAGGAACGCATCCGCGACAACGAGGATCTTGTTCGTGTGCTGAGGAGCGGGGACTACGTTCTTCTGCGTTGATCCTAACCGCAAGCAATAAATTGAAACTCCCTCCGAAGCTTGCGAGGCTCGAAAAAGCAAGGCGGAATAGGGAAGAATCGTGGATTCCTGTTGACAAAAAAATCATTCTGTAGTATAATGAATGCGGCGGATGCCCGTGGGCATCGGTACTTTTCGGAAAGTGAGAAATACCATGAATTATACGCTGAAGACTGATGACCTCTCCGTTGCATACATCCCCGAAACCTGCGAGTTGACTGTGACTGTCCCCGGCTCGGACATTACGTGGAGCTGGAGCTCCAAGCCCTTTCTGGTGCTCAAGGACGGAACAACCTTGGTGCTGACGGACGGTGTCTGCGAAAGTAAGACCTACAATACGGCCTACTACAACGGTGTCCGTGCAACGTATTCCTCCCTCCGCGACAGCGAAGGCAACCTCACCCCTTATTCCGTGGAGACCGAGGTCACTCTCAATCCGGATACGGGCTTTGTACAGGCGACCGCTTCCGTCAAGGGAGAGAGCCTGGGCGAGCTGAAGGCGTTGGCCTATCCTCCTCGCATGGAGTTCAAGGCTCCCGAGGGTCACGGATACACGGTTCTGCCCCGTATGCAGGGCGCGATCCTGCCCGCGGGCCACAACTATAAATTTGATGATGGCCTGATTTTCGAGCGTCCCGCCTACATTCCTGTCTACGGTCAGATCCATGAGGATTGCGGATATGCCGCCATCATCGACACGCCCTACGATGCCCGCTACAGCATGGTCGGTGAGGAGATCCAGCCCTACTTTGTCCCCTCTCTGGGTCTCATGGGCTACCCCCGCGCCGTGAGCTACAGCTTCTTCCCCCACGGTGATTTCAATACCATCGCCAAGATCTACCGCTCTTACCTCACCGAGCGGGGTGACATGGTATTCCTTAAGGAAAAGATCGCCCGCAACCCCAAGATCGAATACCTGCTGGGATGCCCCATTGTCCACACCGGAGTGGCCGTTCACATTCATCCCGCCTCCCACTTCTACGATCCCATCAATCCCGAGAACAACGACACCTATTTCCCCTTCTCTGCCACGGCACAGCAGCTCCGTGAGCTGAAGGAGAAGGGAGCCGAGAAGGTCTACCTCCACCTGGACGGCTGGGGCCACCACGGCTACGACAACCTCCATCCCGAGCCTTTCCCCGTTCACGAGGCCGCGGGCGGTGCCGAAGGCATGAAGGGCTTGCAAGAGACCTGTACCGAGCTGGGATACTTCTTCGGTATCCACGACCAGTACCGCGACTACTACTACGACGCGCCTCACTTTGATCTGGACAACGCCATCGTGGATATCGACGGCAAGCATCCCTACCACGATTTCTGGAACGGCGGCCCTCACACCTTCCTGTGTGCCAAGCTGGCTCTGGGTCACGTGCGCCGCAACTACAACGAGTTCGAGCGGTTGGGCATCAAGCTGGATGGCTCCTACCTGGACGTTTTCTCGGTGGTAGAGCTGGACGAGTGCTTCAATCCCAACCATCCCATGACCCGCCGCGAGTGCGCCGAGGCCCGCGCCCACTGCCTGAACCTCCTGACGGATCGCGGGATCATTCCTTCCTCCGAGGAAACCGTGGGCTGCATGGTCAACGCCATGGCTCTCTGCCATCACGCCCCCTTCTACACCACGGATTGGGAGAACAGAACCAGCGCCGAGAACATCGGTATTCCGATCCCTCTCTTCAGCCTTGTGTACCACGATTGCATTGTTACGCCTTGGTACGGCATCAAGCACAAGGGTGCTTGGGGTATCGCGGGCTCGGATCGCGGCTTCTACTGGGCTCTGCTCTGCGGCGGTACCATTTACTACGATGTGGATGCATCCGCCGAGGATATCGCCTACGGCAAGGTGGCACTTGAGTTGCACAAGCGCATCGCCCTGTGTGAGCTGACCTCCCACGAGTTCGTTGGCGGCCATCCTCGCCACCGTCGCTCTACCTTCTCCGACGGCACCGTGGTGGAATGCCACTTCGACGAGGAATTCTTCGTGATTCGCTATCCCGACGGAACCGTGGTTGAGGGAAATTGATTCAAACGTATCGGGTTGCGGAAGCTTTTTCCGCAACCCGAAATTACCCTTTGTGTTTTTTGATTGATATGACAGACGAAAGATACTATACACATTTTGCCGCCGCCGTTGTGCGCGGCGGGATCATTCGACGGGGGCTGACCCATACCGTTGAACCCGCGCTTCTGACCACCGAGCTGTACGATCTGACCTCCGAGCAATGCGAGACCCTGATGGAGGTGGGACGGGAAGCGGAGATCAAGCTGTACCACTTCAAGCGCTCCGATCGCACGCTCCCCCGCGTTCACAAGGTCTTGGGCTTTCTCAAGAGCATCTGGTTTGAGTCCCTGATCGACGTGGGCAGCGGACGCGGTGTGTTCCTGCTCCCCTTTCTGGAGACGTTTCCCCACATTCCCGTCCACTCCATTGAGGTTTGGGACAAGCGCGCCACTCTTCTGGACGATATCGCGAAGGGCGGAGTATCCCGTTTGACCGTGACGCAGGATGACGTTTGTACCGCGGATATGGGGGAGAACGTGGCCGACGTGGTCACCATGCTGGAGGTGCTGGAGCACATTCCCGACGTGGAGGCTGCCATCCGCAACGCGGTACGCATGGCGCGGTATTACGTGGTGGTCACTGTCCCCTCCAAGGAGGACGACAACCCCGAGCATATTCATTTGCTCACGAAAGACAAATTGACCCGCTATTTCCATGCCTGCGGGGTCACAAGGCTCACCTTCGACGGTGTGCCCGGCCATTTATTTATGATTGCAAGAATAGGAGATTAATTCAGAATGAGCTACGATTTCCACATAGTAAAATACCCTCGAACTCATCACCTGGAGGGCTCGCGCCTACAGGCAGGGGACGAGGATCTGTCCCAGGTATCCTTTGATCATATTCTGGGGCGCAATATCGTCGTGGAGGAAAAGATCGACGGAGCAAACTCCGCCATTTCCTTTGACGACGAGGGAAGACTTCTCCTTCAAAGCCGCGGCCACTATCTGGACGGCGGCTACAGAGAACGTCACTACAACCTCATGAAGCAATGGGGCAATATCAACGCCGAGCTGTTCTACAGCGTGCTGGGAAGCCGATATATCATGTACGGCGAGTGGATGTATGCCAAGCATACGGTCTTTTACGATGCTCTGCCCGATTACTTTATGGAATTTGATATCTACGACCGAGAGGAGAAGGTCTTTTTGGACACCCCCTCCCGCCGTAAGTTCACCGAGCAAATGGGCATTATCTCCTCTGTTCCCGTGCTGGATATGGGCAAATTCCGCAAGAAGGAGGATATTCTTTCCCACATCGGCCCTTCCAATTACATCACGGAAAACCATACCGAGGTGCTGAAGGCTCTGGCTCGGCGGCAGGGGCTGGACGTGGATCGAGTGCTCCGCGAGACCGATCCTTCTACCACCATGGAGGGCCTGTACATTAAGGTGGAGGAGGGCGGCATTGTCACCGAGCGGCTGAAGTACGTCCGTGCCGAATTTTTGCAGTGCGTATTCGCCTCGGAATCCCATTGGCAGTCCCGACCCATCATTCCCAACCAGCTTGTGGGTCATACGATACTGTCATGACAGGCCTTCGTCCAAACCGCAGTCTGAAGGAGCTTTTGGATGCCTTCCCCAAAAAGGGGGCTACGGCCGTGGATTGGGAGGCGTTGCAAGCCACCGCGCTGGGGCCCGTATTTGATCGCATGGCTCGTACCGAGCAGAATCCCCTCTACCATGGAGAAGGGAACGTGTTCATCCATACGCAACAGGTCTGCGAGTCGCTTTTGCGTCTTCCCGACTACCAAAACGCCTCGGATGAGGATCGACGCATTCTCTTTTTAGCCGCTCTTCTCCATGATATCGGAAAGATTACCTGCACCCGTTTACAGGACGGTGTGCCCACCTCCCCCCATCACGCTTCGGCAGGAAGCCGTATGGCAAGAGAATTTCTCTGGGCGGAGATGGGCATGAGTGGAAGTCGGGAAGCACAGAGTCTGCGGGAATCGGTGTGCTTTTTGATCAAGAATCACTCCTTTCCCCCCTTTGCCATCCGCGAACCCAATCCCGAGCGACGGCTTTTGAAGATCGCGGCCAACGGAGAATTGGCTTTCGGATGTACGCTGAAGAATCTTTGCCTGCTGGAGGTGGCCGATATACAGGGGCGTATCTCTCCCGATACTGCCGAGTGTCTGGAGCGGGTGGAGTACTGTGCCATGTTGGCCGATGAGCTGGGCTGTCGGGAGGGGCACTATCCCTTTGCCGACGCGCATTCCCGCCGAGCCTATTTCCGCGGTCAGACGGATTGGCCCGGTCAAGAGCTCTTCAAGGATACGTGGGGTGAGGTCATTCTTCTGTCGGGTCTGCCGGGAACAGGAAAGGATACCTGGATTGGGGCTAACTGCCCCAATCTGCCTATGATCTCTCTGGATGATATTCGCCGCCGCATGGGCATATCGCCCACCGAGACCCAAGGCAAAGTGGTTGTGGCCGCCCATGAGCAGGCGCGGGAATACCTCCGCCGCAAGCAACCCTTCGTATGGAACGCCACCAACGTCACGGCCGATATGCGGAGCAAGCAGATCACGCTGTTCGAGCAGTACGGTGCCGCCGTCCGTACCGTTTTCCTGGAAACGGAATGGGAGGAGGGGCTTCGCCGCAACAGCGAGCGTGTTCATGAGGTGCCAAACGCTGTGATCAGCCACTTACTGGAAAAGCTGGAGATCCCCGAGGTATGGGAATGCGCGGCTGTGGAGTGGAAGATCACTTGATCCGTCGGCTTCGGACTAATCATGAAAAAACGCGCCGTTGATGGGAATTCAACGGTGCGTTTCGTTTTTTTGTGTTTACTCTTCAAAGCAATCGTACGCCTCCAACACGCACTTGCCCAGCTCATACAGACAGCGCTCAGCCGCCTGCTTCAAGCGCAGGGGGGCTTTGGCCAATCGGGTGTCGGCGGGGTAGGGACGTTTTTCCTTGGGAGGTGTGAAGATGCCGCCCACCTCAAAGGTGAAGTACCCGTTATAGCCTATGTCCCGCAGACCGTTCATGACTGCATCCAGGCTCATGGTGCCGAGGAAGGGGAGAAGGTGGGAGTCTGTGTCCCCTCGGTTGTCCTGGATGTGGAGGGCTTTGACGTGGTTACCCAGCAAACGAAGCTCCTCGTCCTGGGGCATTTCCTGCAAATTCGCGTGACCGGCATCCCAAACCGCGTGGAACAGGGGGTGGCCTACGTGCTCGATCAGACCCAGAAGGTCGGTAGCGTTGTCGATCCAGTACAGACCCGGTACGCACATTTTGTTGAAATTCTCTACCAGAATATGGATGCCGTACCGTTCGGCGCGCTCCAGTATGGGGGCGAAGAACCGTTTGTTGGCGGCGAAGGTCTCCTGTACGCTGAGCCCGGGGGTATAGCCCGAATGAACCACCAAATTGGGGATTCCCCACGCGCCGCAGGCATCCACACAGCGGATGGTATCGGCAATGAACCGCCCGCCGTCCTCGGCCAAGGGACGGCCCATAGGGGAGTGAGCCTGTACCAGCTTGATCCCGATCTCCTCGGCGGCCAGATTGATCTTCTCAAAGTAGGCCTCGTGATCCTCGGCGTACACGCCGCCGCGGGTGGAGTGATCCACGCCGAAGGAGTAGTCGGCGTAGCGAAAGCCCGCTTCCCGAATATAGCGCAGGCACTCGGTCTGGTCGTGGGTATAACCGTGGAAATCTCCTGTTGTGGTCGCAAGCTTCATGAGTGTACGTCTCCTTATAGTTGTTGGGGGAATGTTTTCAAATTGCTGTTTAACGGGCCGAAGGCCCGTCACGCCCGAAGGGCATCTCACGCCGCAAGGCATATCGTGTGCGAAGCACATATCGCGCCGCAGGCATCTCGTTCACCGTAAAAATGATTGAGCTTTTTGCTTTTTAGCGAG
>JAZOOM010000162.1:0-2922 GCA_045655025.1 Eubacteriales bacterium
GTTGATGCCCACGAGGGAGAAGGTGCCGTTTTCGGGGTCAGCGAAGGCCATGTGGAGGGGGCTTTGCACCCGCTTGATGAAGGAGTAGGCCAGTTTGGGGGTGAAGTCGTAATTCACTACCGCGTCGGAGATCTGGGGCCAGCCGTCCAGCAGGTTCCACCAGATGATGCCCGTCCGCCGCCACTTGGCGGTGCGGAAGCGCTCAATGAAATATTTGAAGGCCTCGGCCTGGGAGATCTGGCTCATTTTGGCGTAGGTGGACAGGTCGTGGGGGGTGTCGGTGAACATATGCTTGACCTGATCCGTCATGAGACGGATGCGGTAGAAGAAGCCGCCCGTGTACTTGTACTCCATGGTGGTCTGATGCAAGAACCAGGAGGGCTTGGGATCCCCCGCGAAGGGGTCCTCCTCGGTGGCCTTGGTGAAGATGGGCCACAGCTCATCCTCGGGGATGTAGGTCTTGAGGGTCTCGGGGGCGGGACAGCCGTGGTAGCCCGTCTCGGAGGCGAAATGACAGCCCGCGGTGCGGTAGTAGGGGCCCTTGAAGTAGTCGCGGGGACCCCACAAATGATCCTCGGAGATGTCGGCGGTGCCCTGACAGCTCACGATGTTCTCGGGGTGCTTCATGGCCTCAATGGCGGTCTCATCCAGGTAGGGGGAGGAGGGCAGGTAGGGACGGGTGAAATCCTGTAGGCGCAGAACGTCGGGGATGATCTTGCGGGTGAGGATATTTTCCGAGGGATCGCGGCGGATGCCGTGCCAGCCCCACCACGCGAAATCGCATTCGTTGTCCCCTGCCCAGAGGCAGAGGGAGGGGTGGTTGCGGAGCTTTTTGACGATGTGATCCACCTCACAGCGGAGCATGGACTGCATCTTCTCGTCCACAGGGTAGATGGCGCAGCCCATGGCGAAGTCCTGCCAGACCATGATGCCGTGGGCATCGCAGAAGTCAAAGAATGCGTGATCCTCGTAGACGTTACCGCCCCAGCAGCGGACGATGTTACAGCCGATCTCGTCCAGCATCTCCAGCGCCTTGGGGAGTCGCTCGGCGTCGCGGGAGTGGAAGGCGTCCAGAGGCACCCAGTTTGAACCCATAGCAAACACGGGTCTGCCGTTGATGACGAAGCGGAACTGACCCTGATCCCCCGCGAAGGTGGTGCGATCCAGCTCCACGGTGCGGATGCCCGTCTTCATTTTGCGGGTATCCACAACGACATCGCCGCGACACAGGGTCACGGTCACGTCGTAGAGGTAGGGCTGACCCGCGTTCTTGGGATACCAGAGGTATGCCCCTTGGATGGGGATGAAGATATTCCCGCAGGTGTGCCAGAGGTCGGAGGTGAAGGAGAAGGCAGAATCGTTGCAGACACCCTCCACCGTAATGGTGTAGTCGTTGGGCAATTCGTTGGGGTGCTTGTCGCCGTCGAAGGGGTAGTAGGTGTCTCCGCCGAGGTCAACGGCGTAGTAAAGGTTCAGCTCGGCGTAGCCTCTCGTATGATCCTCGGGGGAGGGGCTCACGGCGCGGGTGTAGAGGAAGGTCTCCCGGATGGCGGGAGTCTTCACCGTGTCGATATACACAGGCCGCCAGATACCACCCGATACGGCGCGGCAGAGGATATCCCAGCCGAAGGAGGAGGGGGCCTTGCGGGCGTAGAGGGAGCCGTAGTTGAAGAGGAAGGTGCCCGCCGAGGGGGGGATGATATCGGACTGCGCCTCGATCATGGTGGGGTGGATATGCACGGTCAGCTCGTTGCCCGTGTCTTTGAAAAATGCCCACTCCGTACGGGAGAGGGGGATCTCGTAGGTCGTGAACATATTGTCGGTGTACTCGTAGCGAACGCCGTTTATGTAAATGATGGAGTAAGTATCAATACCCTCAAAACGGATGATGGGAAGCTCGTTATCTTCCAATACAGGCTTATCAAAGGTGGTACGGTAGATGAGGTGGCGATCCTCCAGCTCACGGAGCTTGGTGATATTACTGCCGAAGTAGGGATCCTCCAAGAGTCCCGCCCGCACCATGTCCAACTCAAAATTTCCGGGCACGACGGCGGGGATGGTCACGCCCAGATCGGCAGGGAGATTAAAGGTGCCTTGTACGGTCGTGTCGCAAGCGCAGTATTCCTTGTGGGGGATTATGGTCAAAGTCCAATCCTTTAGTTCGATGCGCATATGAATGTCCTCTCTTTTCTAATTAAGGATGAAAACGGAGTTATGTATAAGCATTATACCACAAAAACGGGAGTGTGGCAAGTGGGGTGTACAAAAAAGGCGAAAATTTAATCAACTTTTTTATGCAAAACCGCTTGACCGAGCCGTCAACCTATGGTATAATAAAACAAAGTGGCTGAATATGCCCGAAAAAGAAAACTGACACTTGTAAGACCCGCGCCACGCGGGCAAGGAGGATTTTATGCTGCCCATCGCCATCCAGCTGTACACCGTTCGAGACCAGGCCGCCGCCGATTTTGAGGGAACCCTGAAGGCCATCAAGGCCATGGGCTACGAGGGCGTAGAGTTCGCGGGACTCCACGGAAAGACCGCCGCCGAGGTCAAGGCCATGTGTGAAGAGATCGGTCTGGCTCCCATCTCCGCTCACGTTCCCTACTACGATATGGTGGCCGACCCTAAGGGCGTGCTGTCCGACTACGCCGAGATCGGCTGTAAGTACGTGGCCATTCCCTACCTGACCCCCGAGTGCCGCCCCGGTACCGACGGCTTTGCTAAGGTGGTGGAGAACGCCGAGATGCTGGGTAAGGTGGCAAAGGAGCTGGGCATGACCCTTCTGTATCACAACCATGACTTTGAGTTTGAAAAGATCGACGGCAAGTATGCTCTCGAGGTGCTGTACGATACCGTCCCCGCCGACCTGCTCCAGACCGAGCTGGACACCTGCTGGGTGAGAGTTGGCGGCGAAGAGCC
>JAZOOM010000163.1:0-3144 GCA_045655025.1 Eubacteriales bacterium
GCAAAAGGTTCTTGGCGGGTGCAGGGCAGAGCCCTGCCGCCCCCGTTAAACAGCAATTTATCATCTATCAAAAAGGAGCGCACCCAAATCGGGAACGCTCCTGTTGTTTTATGGGAATCAATACTCCACCGTAAATGCCTCCCCCACGGGAATGGCGTACTCTTTCCCCTTGAGGATCAGCGTACCGCCCGGGCGGGTGGTGGTGACGGTGCAGGTATGTCCGTCCATCTTGACGGTGACCTCGCCGCCCTCGGGCAGGGGTACCTTGCCGTCGATGTGCTTGTACATACCGCGGTTGGGCTCCACAGCGTAGGTCTCATAGCCCACGGAGGTGGGGTACACGCCCAAGCAGTAGCGACCCAGCAGGTAGATAGGCCCGCCGCCCCATGCGTGACAGAGGGAGCAGCCGTACTTCATGCCGTACATGCCATAGTGCTGGATGCCCACCTGCTCGGGGAGATACTGCTCCCAGATGGAGGTAGCCCCCAGGGAGACCATGCCGCCCCAGTAGGACTCGATCTTCTTTTGCACCGCCGACAGCTTGCCCATCTTGCCCAGGGCGCAGAGCTCAAAGAATTCAAAGTAAGGTGTGGTGATCTGGGTAATGGAATCGTTTTCCAGCACCATGCGGGTGATCTTGCGGGCTCGCTTCTCGGAGACGAAGTCGTACATGATGGCGAAGATATTGGCGTGGCGGGTGATGTTCTCTCTGCCCGTGGTGTAGCAGTCCACGAAACCGCCCCGATCCTCACGCCAGAAGTCCCGCATGATGTTTCTCTTGAGCTTATCGGCGGCCTTGCGGTAGCCGTCGCCGTCCAGACCCACCAGCTCGGAGAGAGCGGCCATGGCGTTGCGGCACTGCCAGAAGAGGATCTGCTCGGCGCAGAGGTCGCCGCCCTTGTCGATGTCCGACCAGTCGATGAAGATCCAGTCTCCGGGGCGTTGGCAGACGTAGCCCGCCTCATTGGTACGGCCTTCAATGAAGTCGTAGAGAGCCTTCAGGCGGTTGTAGTAGACCTGAATGAACTCCTTATCCCCCGTGGCGTAGTAGTACTCGTACGTGCCGATGATGAGGTACATGGAGTAATCGTTGATGGTGTTGATGTGCTGCTCGTAGGGGGGCTTACCCAAGAGAGCGATGATGGTGCGCTTGGTGATGGCGGGGTCGAAGAAGAGGTAGTTGTTGGCCTTATAGGACTGGTAGGCGTCGCCCGACCAGCACCAGCGATCCCGCTTGATACCGTCCAGGAAGAACTCGCGGGAGTTGAGGTGGAGGGTGTAGGCGCAGATGTCCCAGATCTTCTTCACGTCGCGGCGGTTGCAGGAGAAGGAGGCTCTGTCCTCAATGGGCAGGTACTCGTAGTCGGCGGTGACGTTTTGGGGCTCGGCACCGTCGGACTTGACGCAGACGAAGCGGAAGGCGCGGGGGGCGAGATCATAGTGAGATTTGCCCGTGACGGTCTCTCGGATCAGCGCCTCGGCGGGATCGGTGGCCTCCTCCCGGGACTCGCCGTAGACCACACGGACGGTGGCGGCGGGATCGGCGTCAAATCGCACCACCGCGAAGGTCTCGCGGCCGAAGTCGTAGAGTTTACCCTCGGGGGTGTTCTCCACCTTCACGGCCTTCAAGGTTTCGTAGGCGAAGGGGAACACGGTGGGATCATCCTCGGGGGAGTCGTACACGTCCCAGGTGCCCACGGGAACGGGGCCGCCTGCCAGATGGTCGCAGACCCAGGTGCCGTCGGTGACCAGGTACTTGGAATTGATGTAGATGCAGGGGAAGCCCGTCTGCGCCAGAATGACCACACGGGCCACGTGATCTCCCGCGGAGATGGTCACGTCGGTGTTGGCGACGTAGCGGACGTTATCAATGGTGAGGTAAGCCTTGTGGGGAGTGACCAGACGGACGGTGTCGGTCTCGTCGGCGTGGAAGGCCTTGGCGAAGCTGGCGGTGGGGTAGGGGGCGGACAACGACCAGAAGCAGGGGTACTCCACCCCGAACTCCTCGCGGCGGGAGTGAAGCTTCATGCTGTGGTACAGCTCGAAATCGCCGTTGTACCAGATCCATTGTGCCTTGGACATATGTAAATACCTCGTTTCCGTGTGATTTGACGGTGGGGCGAGCCTGCGCCGTACAGGGATATGATACCATATTTCGGGAGATTTTGCAAGGGGAATGAGGGATTTTCGGCAAGTTGCCGAGAGGATTTTCAGCAGTCTGAACGCCGTGAAAGTCCCACCGTCACGCGGGCATGATCCGATGCCAGATTCAGGGCGTTTTCCACGTACAGAGGCTGCACGCCGACCTTGTAGGGATCATCCAGTCCCCGCCGCAGACCCTCGGCTACCGCCGTGGCAAGTCCCCAGCAGTCCAAGGGGGCAGAGGGGGGCGGCATATGGGGGAGATCGCACAGGTGAACCGCAAAGCCGAAGCCCGTCAGCGACTCGGGGGTAACTTCAAGATATACAATCCCCCGCGTTGTCAAGGAATCCCACTCCGTCCGCGCCGTGGGGAGCATCCATTCCACCAGTTGCGCCACAGCGGGGAGGGCGGCGTACTGAGTTGTAACGGTGACGAGTTTTTTTGCCAGATGCTCGATGACGGCATCGAGGGTTGGTTGATAGAGGGTTTCTTGACCAAAAGGAGTTTCCATAACGATTTTTTTCATATAAATCACCTCCAAGTAATACTATAATTCCAAATTGGAATTATGTGAACCTCTTATGGTGATATAATTCTAAAAAGGAATTATACGGAGGCTAATATGAAGACGAGAGCAAACGGATACGACGACCGCAACATGATCGGCCGCCGTGTGGAATCCCTCCGCAAAGCCCGCGGCATCAAGCAAAAGGATTTTATCGCCCGCCTCCAGGTGGCGGGGCTGGACATCAACCCCACCAGTTATTCCAAGCTGGAAGGGCAAACGCGGGTGGCTACCGATAAGGAGGTGCTGATTATCGCACAGGTCTTGGGCGTGCCCATGGAGGAATTGTTCAAGGACGACGAGGATACCGAGGATAAAAAATAACCGAGAAGTATGGCGGATGCCATGGCTTCTCGGTTTCTTGTTTGAAAATTTTAAGGGGAAGGAGGAATTGAAAATTTCAAATTTGGGTTTGTCGGTGCGTTGGGGGCACGGC
>JAZOOM010000164.1:0-6498 GCA_045655025.1 Eubacteriales bacterium
CAAATAATGCTCCTACCCATTAAAGAAACAGAATGTTTGAGGTTTAGGAGCGACGAGGGCGTCGCTCCCTACAGGGGGCATATGCAACCATAACGCACCGATAAACCCAAATTTGAAACACAAATTGAATGACTCCGCATAAAAACACCCCCGCAGACCTTTATCTGCGGGGGTGTTTTTATGAAACAGCTATTTGTCAGCCGTTTGCTTCAGAAGAAATCAGTCCTTCTTCTTCAGAGCAACGACAGCGGCAGCGGCGGCCAGAACGGCAGCAGCGCTGAAGCCGATGACGGAGCCGCAGCCATCCTTGACTTCCTCGGTGGGAGCCGCGGTGGTCTGCTCAGCGGTGGGAGCCTCGGTAACCTCCTCGGTGGGAGCCTCGGTCTTCTCCTCGGTGGGAGCCTCGGTGGTCTCCTCGCCGCCGGTGGCGTTCATAGCCTCATCCAGAGTATCGAAGAACTGGAAGCCCAGAAGGGTGAACTCAGCGCCGATGTTTCCTTCCTCACCAATGCTGTATGCCCAGTTGATCTTGAAGCTGTTGATGACGTCGGAATAGAAATCCTTCTCGTTGGTGAAGTCGAAGATCCAGTACTCCTCGTTACCGTCGCACTTAATGGTGTTTGCGACCTCCTGACCGTAGATCTCGGTGTTACGGCCTACGATAACGGTCATGTTGGGGGTAGAATCCATAGCAACTGCGGGAGCCTTGACCTTAACGGCAACGACCTTGTACTTGTGGCTCTTGTTGGGCAGATCGGACTTGGAATTGAAGCCCTCGAAGTGCTTCTGCATGAGCTGCAGGTAGTTGATGGTAGCGTAAGCGTCGATATCGCCGTCCACTTCCCAAGTACCGGTGAAGGAAACGGAACCGTCGCGATTGACCTTAGCAGCGCAACCCTCGCCGCGCAGGTAGGTGATGTGATCCTCAGCGAAGGCGGTCACGTTAGCAGCATCGGCGATCTCGGGCTTGATAGCGCCGGAAGCGTCGGTGTAAACAGCCTCGATGGTGATGTCGGCGTTGCCGAGAGTGTACTCGGCCCAGTCACCCCAGAAGCCTTCCTTTGCGGGAACCTCGGGAATATTGAACAGCATCTTATCACCCTCCAGGAAGGTGACCTTTGCAACCTCGGTGCCCTCGGCAACGAAGGTTGCGGTGTAGGAGGCGGGCTGAACAGTCAGCTCGTCGGCAATGGTGATGCCGCAGCAGAAGGCGGCGCACTCAGTACCGTTAGCGAAGTAGGTAACGCCGTCCACACCGCCGCCGTTGGCCGTCCAGGGGGTCATCTGGGACTGCTCGTACTCATAGGTAGCCACGATCAGCAGCTCGCCGGTCATGTTGCGGTTAGTGGGGAATACCACGTCCAGGGGAGAGTTGTCCACCTGGTTTTTCTTGGCAGCCATACCCAGGACACTGCCCTTCACGGTGGTAGCGTAGTCGGTATTCCACTGGTAGACACGGAATACGATGTAGTTGGTGTTGTTGTTGTAGGTAGCGAGGGCGTGGAAGTTCATCTGGGTCAGTCTCTTACCGGCGGGGACGGTTACCTTAATGCCGAAGGACTGGCCTTTTCCGAAGCCGCCCAGAGCAGGGCCCTGTTCACCGGTGTACAGCTGCAGCGGCTCCTCGTTGGTGGGGGCGAACTTGTCTGCGGTCTCATCTGCGGAAACGACCATGACTGCGGACAGGCAGGACAGAACCATCAGAAGGGACAGAAGCAGAGTCAGAATTTTCTTTGCGTTCATTGTAATTCTCCTTACGTGGATTTTTTTGGCATACCTACGTATGCGGTACTTATATTGTATAACAAATTGCATGAAATGTCAAGAGCATATTTTGAATTCCTTGTAAATCATCCGCGCAAAAATATGAAATTTTCCCCAAAAAAGGACTGTGGGCGGTATGAGGGGGGGACGGAGGGAGAAAACGGGCTTGCTTGGGGTGAAAAATCCTTCTGACCACTTGCAAAAACGGGCAAACTGTGCTATACTGAGGAGAGAAGATTCATACCACGGAGATTTTGGATACATCATGCAAATCGTTCATTACCATGAGGATTTTCCTCTGCTTCCCGGCCTGCGTGTGCGGGCGGTCATAGACCCTCGGGCGATCACGGACAACTACAGGGCTTTGCTGGAGCCCGTTCTGGCTGTGTCTCCCCATACCCGCGCCATTGCCGTGGTGAAGTCGGATGCATACGGCCACGGTATTCGTCCCGTGGTGGGGGCGCTTTTGGAGGAGGGTTGTCGGTTTTTCGCGGTGGCCTGCATCGAGGAGGCGGTGGCTCTGCGGCGGTTGCTGCGGGAGCTTATGGGAGACGGTGCGGAGGCGGACGCGCAGACGGATATTCTGGTTTTGGGCTTTACCGATCCTCGCAACGTCACCACGCTGGCCGGCCACGGCATTACGGCTACTCTGCTCTCCGAGGATTACGCGCAGTCCTTGCTGGCCTGTGCCAGAGAAGCCAAGGTTACGGTGCGGGTACACGCCGCTTTGGATACGGGTATGAACCGCATCGGGTATCCTGCCCATACGCCCGAGGAGATCGGGCAGACGGTGGAATCCCTGGCCGCTCTTTGGAAGGATTGCGAGGGCTATGACGGGGAGGGGGGACTTTTGCCTCTGGGTATGTTTACCCACTTCGCGCGGGCTGACGAGGATTACGCCACCGAGATGGAGGACGCGGACAGCTTGACCATGACCCAGTACGCTCGGTACAGGGCGGTGCTGGAGGGGTTGGCGGCCAGGGGGGTTACTCCCGGATTCTGCCACGTGTGCAACAGTGCCGCTTCGGCTCGGTTTCCTTTGGTGTTGCCCGAGGGATGCATGGACGGTGTGCGGTTGGGGATAGGGTTGTACGGCTACGGCATTGATCCTGTCCACAGCGACACAGGGATGACACTTTTTCCCGCCATGGAGCTGGAGACTGCCGTCACCCACATTCACACCTTACTCCCCGGTGAGACGGTGGGGTACGGAGGCACCTACACCGCCGATACGGTTCGTACGCTGGCTACCTTGCCCGTGGGGTATGCCGACGGTTGGCTTCGCGCTTTTGCGGGGGCTTCCGTGACCTTCCACACCCCGGAGGGGGATATGACCGCACCCATTGTGGGGCGGATCTGCATGGATCAATGCATGGCTGACGTGACGGGGCTTCCCGTGACGGTGGGGACTCGGGTGACTCTGTTCGGAGGTCATCGGCAGGAGCTGGAGGCTCTGGCCGAGAGAGCCAACACCATCCCTTATGAACTGCTTTGTCTGATTACCGCCCGTGTGCCGCGGGTGTATTCCTAATAGTAAAATAAGGAGGATTTCATGAAACAACGAAACGGAATCGTGTCTCTCGTATGTCTGCTGTCCTTGTGCATGCTGATGGGACTGCTCCTGACGGCTTGCGGGTCTAAAGAGCCTGTGGATACGAATGCGGTGACCGAGGTTTCCCTCAACGATAAGGGGGAGCTGGTTGTGCGCGCTCAGCTGACGGAGGGATTTTTGGAGAACTACGATCACAAAAAGGTTTACCTGTTCGAGCTTCCCTCCATGTACAGCACCGATGCGGATCTGGATGAGCTGGATCCCGTGGCTGAGATGAAGGTCAAGGGGCAGATGACGGTGAAGCTGTCCTCTATGGAGGGTGTACGCTCCCGCTTATTCTCCTCTTTCCTGGTGGCTTCTTACAATGAGGCTACCAAAACCTATACGCCCTTGACTTCCCCCGTGGCTCTGTCCAATCCCGGGGAGGCGGTGGAGTCCGCGCCTGTGGAGCTTCCTCGGGAGGATTCCATCAAGGGCTTGATCTCGGACTATGCCGCCGACGCGATCCGCTTGGGTATTTCCCACACCATTGTGGACGTGCCTATGGACGAGCTCATTCTCTCGAGCTGGGAGGAGGGGGCTGTTTCTTACGTGTATAACGGTACCACGGCATATTTGAACGCGCGGGCATTGGATGAGCTGGACGAGACGGTGGGAGTCTACACCGCCGCCGGCGTGCGTGTCTACCTGCGTTTCCGACTGGGCAGTCTGACCGGGACCACCAAGGCTCCCGTGGGTCTGTACCCGGATCCTGCCCCTAAGGAGGGGGCACCCGCCGACGCGGCTGTGAATATGTCCACCTCCTTCTCCGCCAACATCATGGAGGGGTTCTTTGATTTCATGGCGGAGCGGTATGCCGCGCCTATGGATGGGTCGTTGCCCGTGACCGCCTTCATCATGGGATACCGTGTGAACAGCAAGGCGGATCACGACGGCGGGGAGGATTCCATGGCCGCCTTTGTAACCAACTACGAAAAGCTGGTGCGTGTGGCCAACGTGGCCTTGAAGTCCCACAACCCCAAGGGGCAGGTGTACATTTCTTTGGATTACCATCGCTCTGTTCGGGAGATGGAGGGGGGATGGGACGTGCCCACCTTCCTGTCCGCCTTCCGTGAGGAGGCCGCTTTGAGGGGAGACTATGATTGGCAGATCGCTTGCGAGCTGTATGCCGACAACAACACGGTTTGGGAGGAGGATCCCGTTGCCAACGCGGATTTCTACACGGTGCGGAGTCTGAGCACGCTGACCGATATTCTGTCAAGCGACAAGTACCGAGACCCGAACGGGGAGGAGCGCAGAGTGCTCATCAGCGGCTTGCGCATTCCCGCCGTGATGGCGGGCGGTGATATGGGGGATGGCGAGGCCGCCAACCGACAGGCCGCCTCCTATGCCTACGCCTACATGGTTTGTGTGCAGAACGGACACGTGGAGGCCTTGATCTACAGCGAATATGCCGACAGCGCCGACTCGGCGGAGCATACCTCGCTGTGCGGTCTTCGAACCGTCAAGAGCACGGTGATTTCCGAAGAGACTTGCTTGCTTCCCGGAGAGGCTCGTTCCATTTACGACGTATTCAAGAAGGTGGACACCACCGAGGCGACGGCTCTGTCTACGGGGCTGAACGCCATCATTGGCTCCTCCTACACCAAGCTGGAGAGCGCGTTGGCGGGGACGGCTCGGCCTGTGACGCTGGTGGGGGGACAGGCTACCCTGTCCTCTTACGAGTCCAACCACAAAAAGGCTGCTCCTCTGTACACCTTTGGCGGCGGCACGCTCCACGGCTTCGAGAGCGCGGGAAATCTGACCTATCTGGAGCTGGCTTACGCGGAGTCCTTGAACACGGTTGCTCTTCATGCTTACTTCACCCGTTTGTCTCCTTCGGATCCCATGGGCTTGACCGTTACCGTTCCCGCGGC
Source organism: Eubacteriales bacterium (assembly GCA_045655025.1). GTDB lineage: Bacteria > Bacillota > Clostridia > Oscillospirales > CAG-272 > CAMEON01. The sequence continues at coordinate 5,233 of JAZOOM010000164.1, forward strand.
CAATCTCATCGGAGGCAAGGAGCTGATCTTCGATCTTTACGCCGGTCAGGCGGGGGTTTTCGGAGTCAGCGCGGAGGAGAGACCCACGCTGACTTTGCGGCTGACCCGTCCTTCGAAGGGATCGACCTCGGAGGGTGACGGGGAGATCCTGTACGAGGCCTCTGTTTCGGAGGTGAAGGGAAGCTCCTGGCAGACGGCTACCTTTGACATTTCGGAATTCGTGAAGCATCTGGATGCGGGGGATACCGTGACCTTGACTCTTCTCATGGATCATCACGCTGCCGACAGCTCCTACAATTTGGGGCTTGCGGGGGTTTACGTTACCGGCAATACCGTTGCTTCGAGGTCGTCCAAGGGGTTGGTGATCGGCATTGTCATTGCCCTTGTGGTGATTGGCGGCGGTACGTTTGGGTATTGGTTTTGGAGGAAAAAGTGGGGAAGAAGACCCTGAACGCAAATAAATAAAAACGAATTGTTTAATAGTCAATGATTTGTTTGTAATTTTATATAAAAGAAAACCGCCTCGGCTTCGGGGCGGTTTTGTTTTTGGGGTATCTTACAGTTTTCACGTGTTCGGTTAGTCGGGATGGGCAGCGCTTTTCTTGCAATGGAGGATGACGAGGATCAGTTCTACCACGAAAACCACAGCGTAGTAGCAGAGCCATACCCGATAATCAGCTATACAGAAATAGAGCATGGGGATCAGACCGAGAAAGAGAATGGCCGTAAGAATATCCACAAGCAGGTCTTTTCGTTCCGTCCATCGGGTAGCGCGCACGATGGAGTGAATGCCCTCAACCGTATAGAGAATGACGCTGAACATGGTGAATCCCATACCCTTGACCAAGTAAGTCAGATCGGGCAAAGAGATTTTTATAGAGGGATCGGGAGGATTTGTGACGTAGAGGATGGCTTCCGTGATGATCAAGCACCAACCTATCACCCCAAGGATGAGGGCGGTCAGGGCGACGTATTTCTCTTTAAAAAGTCTCATGGAAAGTTTCTCCTACAATTGATTACAAGAACTTAAAATTTGGGTTTATCGGCCAGGGCACTGCATGCCGAGCAAGCTCGGCGGGACCCGCTTAAGGGACTTTTGAAAACCTCCTTACTTTCGCTCGGGGGGAATTTGCCTTCGGCAAATATCGCGAGTCCCTTAAGAATCCTCAAAACTTTCAAAAAGGTGTTATTAAATAATGCTTTTTAAAAGTTTTTGGAGTTCTTAGAACCTTCGCAAACTTTGCCGTAGGCAAATTTGCCCCGAGC
>JAZOOM010000165.1:0-3095 GCA_045655025.1 Eubacteriales bacterium
CGTCGCGGAAGACCACGATACGGGGATACTTGTAGGGCGCGGTGCGCTCCTTGACGTACTTCTGAATTTCCTTCTTCAGCTCGTCGGTGGGCTCGGTTCCCTTCACCAGCACGATGGAGGCCTTGGCCACCTGACCGCGCACCTCGTCGGGCTCGGCGGACACGCCGCACTCCAGCACGTAGGGCAGCTCCATGATGACAGACTCGATCTCGAAGGGCCCGATGCGGTAGCCCGAGGACTTGATGACGTCGTCCACGCGGCCAACGAACCAGTAGAAGCCGTCCTCGTCCTTCCACGCGGTGTCGCCCGTGTGGTAGTAGCCGTCGTGCCAGACCTCGGCGGTCTTGTCGGGGGCGTTGTAGTAGCCCGTGAACAGGCCGCAGGGCGCGCCGTCGGCTACGCGGATGCAGATCTCACCCGTCTCACCCACGGGAACAGGCTTGCCGTCGGCATCTTGCAGCTCCACCTCGTAGATGGGGGCGGGCTTACCCATGGAGCCGATCTTGTGGGGTGCACCGGTCAGATTACCGATGATCATGGTGGACTCGGACTGACCGAAGCCCTCCAGAATCTGCAGACCGGTTGCCTTCTCGAACTGGCGGTAGACCTCGGGGTTCAGAGCCTCGCCTGCGGTGGTCATATGGCACACCGAGGACAGGTCGTATTTGGAAATATCCTCCTTGACCATCATGCGGAGCATGGTGGGAGGAGCGCAGAAGGTGGTGATGTGGTGCTTTGCGAACATGGGCAGGATGTCCGCGGCATCGAAGCGGTCGAAATCGTAAACGAAGGTTGCCGCCTCGCAGAGCCACTGGCCGTAGAGCTTACCCCACATGGACTTGGCCCAGCCCGTGTCGGAGATGGTCAGATGGAGACCGTCGGGATGGACGTTGTGCCAGTAGCGGGCGGTATGGAAGTGACCCAGAGGGTACTTGTGGTTGTGGGCCGCGATCTTGGGGTAGTCCGAGGTGCCCGAGGTGAAGAACATGAGGAGCAGATCGTCGCCGCAGGGGGAGTCCTCGGTGCGGTTGAAGTGAGAGGAGAACAGGGTGTACTCCTCGTCGAAGGTGCGCCAGCCCTCACGCTCGCCGTTCACGATGATCCTGTGCTTGAGGGTAGGGCAATGCACGGCGGCCAGATCCACCTGATGAGCGGTGTCACCGTCGGCGGTGCAGAGGATGGCCGAGACACCGGCGGAGTTGAAGCGGTACTCAAAGTCATGCTCCTGGAGCTGGTTGGTAGCGGGGATGGCGATGGCCCCCAGCTTATTCAGACCCAGCATGGCGAACCAGAACTGGTAGTGGCGCTTCAGCACCAGCATGACGCGGTCGCCCTTCTTGATGCCCAGGGACTTGAAGTAGTTGGCGCACTGGGCGGAGGCGCGCTTCATGTCCTTGAAGGTAAAGCGGCGCTCGGTGTGATCCTTGGAAATGTGGAGCATGGCCAGCTTCTCGGGGTTCTTATCGGCCAGGGCGTCCACCAGATCGAAGGCGAAGTTGAAGGTGTCGGTGTTCTTGAAGGTGATGGAGGTGGGAGTTCCCTGCTCGTTTTCCACCACGTCGATGTACTTGCGGTAGATGCGATCCTCCTCGTCCTTACGGGGGGCGTTCTCCTTCTTGGCCACGGGTACCTGCTCGACGGGAGCCAGCTCGGGGATGGGCTCGCCCGTGGGATTCAGAACGATGGCGTAGAACACGCAGTCCTGACCGCCCACGGCGATCATGCCGTGAGGGGTGTCGGAGTCGTAGTAGATGGTATCGCCTGCGCTGAGCACCTCGGTGTGCTCGCCCACCTGCACCATGAGCTTACCCTCAATGACGATATCCAGCTCCTGTCCTGCGTGGGTGGTCAGCTCGATATCCTTGTGCTGTGCCTCCTCGGAGTAGGCGGAGCGGACGAACAGGGGCTCGGCGATACGGTTCTGGAAGGCGTAGGCCATGTTGTAGTACACCATGCCGTGAGCCTTGGCGATCTCCTGTCCCGCGCCTGCGCGGGTAACGGTGTAGGACTTCAGCTTGGGGCTGTAGCCCTCGATGATTTCCGTGACGTTGACGTTGAGCGCCAGCGCACAGCGGTAGATGAATGCAAAGTTGAGGTCGCTCTGACCGCTCTCACAGCGGATGTACTCCTCGGTGGAAATACCCGTCTTGGCGGCCATCTGGGAGGGCTCCAAGCCCTCGATCTCGCGGAGGGCGCGGATACGGCCCGCCATCTCCTTGATCTTGAAATCCAGTCCCGACATGGAGGAGGCTTCCATCGGTCTATTCGTCTGATCCATGTATTAACTCCATTCCGCCGCCCTGCGGCGGCACAAATAGCTTTTGAAATTTCCCGTAAGGGAAATTTGCGCGTGAACAAGGAACTTTGGGCGAAGATCACCGAAACGTTCACGCTATCCTTTCTCGGGTGTCGCGTTGCCTGTAAAATAAGCAAGCGCACCCGTCCCAAAGTGTGATGACTTTGAGACGAGCGCGCATAATTTCATTATACAGCACCCGCGGTACCACTCAAATTGCGGACAGAATCCGCCACTTTACCGGGTCGCAAAACCCGTGGACACTAACGCAGTCGTGCGGGGCGGGTCTACTCTCACGGGGAAAATCGCCGTGATTTCTTCCGTCCGGCTCGGGAGCTACAAATATTCCGACCGTGTTCATGGCTCGCACCAACCGCCAATTCTCTGAAAACCGTGTCGAAAAATCCTCTCCGTCAACGCCTTTTGATACAGATAATTATATCACAACTTGTGTTGTTTGTCAATTATTTTATTTGGGTAAAATCACGCAAAATTTGTTGTCACAACAAGCAATATTTTGTGTTTTTTCACAGATTTACAGGGTGGCTGTTCGGCAACCTTCGAATTTGGGTTTATCGGCCAGGGCACTGCATGCCGAGCAAGCTCGGCGGGACCCGCTTAAGGGACTTTTGAAAACCTCCTCGCTTTCGCTCGGGGCGAATTTGCCTTCGGCAAATATCGCGAGTCCCTTAAGAATCCTCAAAACTTTCAAAAAGGTGTTATTAAATAATGCTTTTTAAAAGTTTTTGGAGTTCTTAGAACCTTCGCAAACTTTGCCGTAGGCAAATTTGCCCCGAGC
>JAZOOM010000166.1:0-12193 GCA_045655025.1 Eubacteriales bacterium
GGATTATTTAACAATGCTTTTTTAAAGTTCTTTGGAATCCAAAACCTTTCGCAAACTTCGCCGAAGGCGAATTTGCCCCGAGCATCGCGAGGATGCTTTCAAGAAAGGTTTTGGCCGCCGGAGGCCGTGCCCCTTCGCACCGATAAACAGCAATTTGAAACATCGAACAGATCACCACAAAAAATCACCCCGCGCCGTCTCTGAACCACAGAGGCGGCGCGGGGTGTTGCCTGTATGAGGGAAGCCCTCTTTAGAAGGAGCTCCCCTGTTTGCATTCATCGCTTGGATCAATCCTCGAAGATACGGAGCACGGGACGGCCGTCCTTCAATTTCCAGATATCCTTGAAATTGAATTCGTTGAAATCGGATTCACGGTAGTTCTTGGCCGAATCCAGAGTGTAGCAATCCAGCGGGCCGATCTTGCGGTTGTCACAGGTCATGATCTCACAGAGCTTTTCCATGCCGATCCGCTGGATCAGCTCGGCCTCCATCGCCATCTGCTCCTCCATAGTCATGACGGGATCCTTAAGGTACATGACCATTTCGGGATCAAACTCACCCATCAGGAAGGCAGGATCCATATTCTCAATATCCAATAGCTGATACTCAACCAGAATTCCAAGATCCTTGGCCACATACCAGCTTGCGAATTTGCGACAACGGAAGGCCGCTTCATCGTCGCGGGAGGATGCGGAACCGGTGGTCTTCTTCCAATCCTCGGGCAGAGGATCCTCCTCGCTCAGCCCGTAGCACGCGCGGTAGTATTTCTCATACACCGTGTAGAACTGGGATTCATTCATCATACGGTGCAGAAGGTGAATATGCCCCCACAGCTCTCCCTTAGTAACCTGATCCGTATCGGAGGTCAGATCACAGGACTGGGTGTAAGAGGTAACCATGGTGTAAGCCTCTCCTGCCAAGCCGCCCACCAGACAGTTGTAGGGCGCGGCATCCAAGGGGGTCAGATCCGTCACGGATACGTCCACGTTCTCTGCGTAACAGCTATCTATCAGATCTCCCGTACCGACCAGGCCGCCCGCGTTTACGAACACGAAAGCCTCGTCGGTCTCTTCGTGGGTGTAGCCGCTGACGGAGACCGTGGAATCCTTGACGTAGCATCCCGCCAGATAGGAGCCGGCTCCCGCCATAACGCCTACGCTGACCTTGGAAGCGTTCGTAACGGTAATGGTAGCACCCTCAATTCCCAGATTGGAGATCATGCCGCGGTAGGGCGTATCCACCGCGTACTCACCGCCGCAGTAGCCGAACAGGCCGACGTACAGGGTCTCGTTCACGTCGTAATAAGTGCCGGTCACCGCGCCGTGACCGGGAATGTAGTGCTCTCCGTCCTTGATGGCAGGCGTTTCCTGCTCCGCCTCAATCACCAGCCCACGGATGACGTATCCGTTTCCGTCAAACTGTCCCGTAAAGTGTTCCTGACGGGAGCCGATGGGGGTGAAGGGGGCATCCCCATCGGCAAAGGTAAGGTCATTCATCAGGATATACTTGCCGTCGAGGTCATTTCGGATATTGTCCAGATCCTCCACGGTGTAGATCCCCACCCATCCCTCGGGAACGGTATCCTGCCGCTCGCTTTCCGAGAGGAAGGGGAGATTGAGCATACGGCGGAGGGAGGGGACGGCGGCAAACACCGTCACCGTCAGCAGAGACAGGGAAAGCAGTGCCGCCGCGACGACGAGGAGGGTTCTGCGATACCCCATCCTGCGCCCCGATGCTCCGGAGCGATATTGGCGCGAGGCTTCGATCATAGTCGGGTCGATCTCGCTAAAAGCATGGAACAGACGTTCTGCCTGATCCTGTTTGTTCTTTTTCATGGTAATACTCCTTTCTGCGCAAGCCTTACAGGGAAATCCCTTTGGATTCCAGGTGTTCCCGTAGAGAGGCCCTCATACGGTGGAGGCGTACACGAACCGTTCCCGCCCGCAGTCCCAGAGTGCGCGCGATATCCTCGGCGGAGTCCCCGTCGTAGTAGCGGCGGAGCATGATCGCCCGATCCTCTTCGGACAGCGTATGTAAAAAGCTCTCCAAGGCTTCCCGAAGCATCAGATCGTCGGCGGGATCCGAGGCGGTGGGATCGGGCAGACACTCGGTCAGCTCATCCAGTAAAACGGTACCTCCACACCGACGCTTGCCGCTCTCCCGCTTGCGTATGGTATCCACGGCTATGTTTCGGGTGATCTTTCCCACGTAGGCCATGAGGGAGTCGGGACGGTTTGGCGGGATGGTGTCCCACACCGCCAGATATACGTCGTTGACACATTCCTCGGCGTCCTCCTTCTGCCCCAGCAGATTCATAGCGATACGCATGCACAGGTGCCCGTATTTTCTCTGCACGTGAGCCAGCCCGTCCTCGGAGCGTCTCCATAGCATATCCAGAATATCGTCATCCTCAGAAGCCGATTTCAGGTAGCGATGATCCATGGTGTTTCCTCCTGTTTTGAGATCTCACACATTAAGTCGAAATATACCGCCCAAACGTTACAGTCATTCACGAAAAAAGCAAAAAAATCGGGTGGCTCACGCAAAGGCGCGAGCCACCCTTTCATAGGGGTTACACTTTACGAAGCCTCAGTGCTCTCGGCGGTGGTCTCCTCACTCACGCGGCAGTACAGGTAGTATTCTCCGTCGGGCTCCAGCACCAGAAGGTAGTCCTCCTGATCCTTTACGCTGTAGATCACGTAGGCATGATCCCGATTGCTCTCAAAGTATTCCGCTCCCTTGGGAGGAATGACGGTAACGGGCTCGGTCTCCTCTTCCGTCGTCTCACCCTCCAAGGTCTCGTCGGGCTCGTCCTCGGGGGGCTCGGTCTCAGTAGCCTCCTCCGTCTCGGTAAGCTTGGGCAGGCCGTCATCTCTGACCTGACCCAGGATCTTGTCGATAGGGTACTTTTTGAGATTCAAGCCCTTCTTTCCGATGACACCCACCAGCTCGTAGGTCTCATCCTCGTAGATCAAGGTACTGTGATCACCGGGCTCTCCCCACTCGGCTACGGTGCGGTAGCCGTTAAAGGCGAAGTAGTACAGCCCCGCCATCAGAAGTCCCAAAAGGACAAAGGCAATCACCGCGCGCAGGGCGAAGAGCGGCCGCTTCGGCTTGGGCGTATTGGTCGTTTCCATATTCATATCCATACGTTACCCTCAACGGTGGGACAAGAGTCCCAGCGAGTTCATCCAATGAATGACGTGGGAGGCAAAGCCGTGGTTGCAGCTGGCCTGGGTGGATACAAGCTCCCACAGAGTCCCCGTCTTCTCGGCCATGTAATTGAAATAGCCCTTGATATTATCATACAGCTCAGCCTTCAGCCCGTAGCGATCCAGCAGGTCGAGGCGCAGGTAGTTGCCGATGAAGGCGTTGGCGGGCCAGATCTCGGGGTAAAGACCCTTCTCGGCGCGGTCGTAGCCGAAATCGTGGACCAGGGTGTTCCACAGCCAAGGATGGCTCTCGGGGGTAGCGACCTCGCAGAAGAAGGCGTAATACTGGCAGGACTCGGTGCGCTCACCCGACAGAACCAGCTTTCCATCGCGGCGGTAGGCGTTGTCGCAGTAGAAGCCCGACTCGGTCATGGACAGCTCGTTGATAACCTTGCGGAGCGCGGCGGCTTTCTGAATCAGAGCCTCGTCGGCGTACAGCTTGCCCAGACCGTCCAGCATGTAGGCGTAGAGCATATTGGAGGCGAAGGAGACGTCCTGCGTCAGCTCGTTGGACTTGGACCACTCCAGGAACACCCACGACTCCAGCTTCTCCAGCAGTCCGTACTCGTTCTCGTACTTCTTGAAGAAGTCCATGAGGTCGTACATCTTCTCCTTGGCGCCGTCCACGAACTCGCGGTCGCCCGTGCGGGCAAAATACTCGCACAGCTCCACAGCGTACCACATAGCCCAGTTGGGGATGTAGGTCTTGTCGTAGTGATCCGAGGGGTAGCACATGGGGAGCATGCCCTTGGGGATGAACTCAAAGCTCTCGGGGAGGATAAAGCATTGCAGGAAGGCGCGCTCCAGCTCCGACTTACCCGTCAGAGCGTACTCCACACGGGAGGTAAAGAAGCTGTCGCAGAGCCAGCCTGCGCGCTCACGGGAGGGGCAATCCATGTAGATATCCACGGCGTTGGCGCGGTAGGTCTCAATGGCGGCGTCGTAGATGCGCTTCATGGTCTCGTCATCCCCTGCGAAGGAGGCGGTGATGGCTGCGGTGGGGAAGGCGATGTGGTGGAGGCGAAGCCCCTTCATGGTCATAGCCGCGCCCTTGGCCATAATGCGGGCGTACTTCATGACGTGGGGCATGGCGCACTCCAGGCGGTACTTCCCTGCCTTTGCGATCACGGTGATGATATTGGACAGACCCAGACGGAAGGGGCGAACCTGACCGTCCAGCAGGATCTCGTCGAAGATGATAAACAGCTCGCCGTCTCCCTCGGCCTCCAGGTCGAACTCATAGATGCCCGTGGTGTTGCAGGGGAACTCAATGTCGGCGTAGGTGTCGGCGGCAAGGGCAATGGTGTCGGGAGCCTCGGTCACGTCGGTCTGATCGTGGGGATCGCACTTACCCACCTCGCGATGGGAGGCGTACTCCAGCTCGTTTTCACGGTAGGCCAGATAATGCGCACCGATGTCGCTGATCTCGCGGGAGTTGTAGTAGCCCGCCTTCTCGGAGTAGGAGAGCTGACCGCGGTGGATGACGGATACGGGATAGACCAGCTCGTCCTCCTCCCCCATGGGGATATCGCGGCAGAGGAAATGCCCTGCCTTGGCGGGCTCCACCTCTACGGGGGAGGCGGCGGTGTTGGGGTTCACCTCGTAGTCAAATGCGCCATCCGAGAGCTTGTAGGTCTCCACGAAGGTGCGCTGGAAGGAGTATCTCTGCACCTTCTGCACACGCTCGGTAACGGGATAGGCCTTGAAGCCGTCCGCGCCCGTAGCGGCCACGATCTCGCCGCCCACGGCGATCTCGGCGCAGAGGAAGCCGGGCTGGTTGAGGTAGGAGAAGGCGTTGACGTTGTAGGAGGCCACGCGCAGGGCAACAGTGTTGATCTCCTTGGTCAGATACTTGGAAAGATCGTACTCATCCACGCGGAAGTAGCCGTGGCAGCAACGGGCGGGGCCGTGGGCCACGTAGACACCGTTGACGGTGAGGAGGAAGGAGCAGGAGGCGGCGGCGGCGAGAGTCACGGCCTTGTCGATGGCGGGGAGGGTAGCGACGAAGCAGACGGTGCGGTTCATGTCATAGGCAGTCCCCTTTTCCCAAACGGGGGAGGCCTTGCGGAAGGTATAATCGTGGATCAACATGATATGTCTCCTTTCGGTGATAGACGATTTCAAGTGGCATACTCAGCCATTATAGCTATTATACCATGTTTTGCGGCGAAATGCAATAGATTTTCTTCGAAAGGGTTGATTTTCTTGTAAAATTATGATATACTTGAACCAATCAAACCATCAGGAGGCGCATATGAACCGCTACGTCATCACCGACTACGGCGTGATCCCCAATATGGACACTCTGCAGACCGAGGCCATCCAGAAGGTCTTTGACCTCTGCCGCGAGGGAGGCGGTACCGTGGTCATCCCCAAGGGCTATTTCTGCGTCGCCGCTCTGCGGATGTGGTCGGACACCACCCTGTATCTGGAGGCGGGCGCCGAGCTTCTGGGCTCCGAGGAATGCACCGACTACGAGGTGTTCTCCGTCCCCGAGGGCGTGGAGCTGCGCACCGACATGGAGCTGATCACCCAGTATTACCTCGACAAGCCATGGCCGGAATACCGCCGCGCCATGATCTCGGCTTACGGCGAGAAGAATATCGCCATCATCGGTGAGGGGGAAACCTCCGTCATCGACGGCCGCGACTGCTTCGACCCCGACGGGGAAGAGGGCTTCCGAGGCCCCCACGGCGTGTTCATCACCAACTGCGAGGGTGTGGTCATGAAGAACTACACCATCAAGCGCAACGGCAACTTCATGCACCAGTTGGATAACTGCCAAAATATCCTCATGGAAAACGTGACCTGTCTGGCGGGGCACGACGGCATCCACCTGCATCATTGCACCAATACCCTCATTCAAAACTGCCGCTTCATCACGGGAGACGACTGCGTGGCGGGCATCAACATCAAGGATCTCACAGTGAAGAACTGCGAGATCAATACCTCCTGTCAGGCCTTCCGCATCGGCGGGCATGATATTCTGGTGGAGGACTGCCACATTTGGGGCCCCGGGTACTACCCCCACCGCAAGACGGTGGTCAAGGGCCGTGGCGTGGAGCTTCCCCGCACCGAGGGACGGCACAACATCCATGCCCTGGTATACCACTTCGCCAGCACCAACTTCCCCTCGGAGATTCCCTACGGCAACTACGTATTCCGTAACTGCCTCGTGGAGACCGTAGACCGCCTCATGCTCTACACCGCCGACGGAGGCCCTCTGGAGAGCGGGGCGTATCTTTCGGATATGACCTTTGAGAACGTGACCTTCAAGGGGATGCTTTGGCCGGCTCAATGTGTTCCCAGCGCGAAGGTGCCGCTGACCGTGACCCTCAGAAACTGCACCGTGAGTTTCCGCGAGGAGGCGAAAGATTGCGGGTATGGGTTGTTTGAGGAGGGGACGGAGAATCTGAAGGTGGTTGTGGAATAAACGGCGGTTTGCCTTTGGTTTGGCACAATCATCGAATATTGAATCCCCTGTAGGGAGCGGTGCCCTCACCGCTCCGCAATCTGCAACATTCAATTTTCAGTTGTCAGAAATTTACATTTACACATTTTCAGCCCCAAACATATCGGTATGTTTCATGTGGCGGAGCGGTGAGGGCTCCGCTCCCTACAAACATACAAAAAAGCCCGACGGATCGTCATGACCCGTCGGGCTGTTGTTATTCATTGGCTATTGAACGATCAGAACGCCCAGTTACCGTCCACAAAGATGGCCACGCGCTCACCGCTCTCGGTGATAGCAGTCACAGACAGATCCTCGGTACCGATCATGAAGTCCACGTGGATCATGGACTCGTTGATGCCCATGGCGTGAAGCTCGTCCAGGGTGTACTTGTCGTAGTCCTTCACGCAGTTGGTAAAGCCGCGACCCAGAGCCAGGTGGCAGGCGGCGTTCTCGTCGAAGAGGGTCTCGTAGAAGGTAATGCCGCTCTCGCGGATGGGGGAGGTGTAGGGCACCAGAGCGCACTCGCCCAGCATGGCGGCGCCTGCGTCCATGGAGACCATCTGCTTCAGAAGATCCTCGCCCTTTTCGGCCTTGGCTTCCACAACCTTACCACCCTCAAAGCGCACCGAGAAGTTCTCGATGAGCTGACCGCGGTAGGACAGGGGCAGGGAGGCCACCACCAGACCCTCGGCGCAGCCCGCCTTGGGGGAGGTGAAGATCTCCTCGGAGGGGATGTTGGGGTTGAACTCCTCGCCGCCCAGGGTATGCTCGCTGCCGCCGCAGAAGATGCCCTCGGGGATCATGTCCACGGTGAAGTCTGTGCCGTTTGCGGACTTATATTCCAGGGTCTTGATGCCCAGGCTGTTGAGGTACTCGCAACGGGCGCGGAAGCTCTCGTTGTGGGCTTTCCACTCGGCTACGGGGTCGAGGTCGTTCCCCGCCTTGTCGATGACGCGGGAGGTGAACAGGATGGCGTTCCACAGGTTCTCCATAGCGGTAGAGGTGCGGACACCGGGGAATACCTTCTTGGCCCACGCCTCACCGGGGACGGCGGCGATGCACCACTTATACTTGTTGTCCATGGCGTCGCGGAAGGGCTTGATGACGGGGAAACGGGCCTTGGCGGCCTTGGACATCTTCTCCTGGTTGATGCCCTTCAGGCCGTCGGGATCGTCGGACATGAGGTAAAGCATGGCGGGGTTGCTGTCCAGACGGTACTGGAGCTTGGCGCGCTCGATGTCATCCACCACGGACAGGGATTTGAGGGTACGGTAGCGGTAATGGAGCTTGGCCAGAGGCTGGTAGCTCCACTCTACGGTGACGCGGGAGGCACCCAGCTTGTAGCAGGCCTCCACGCACATGGCCACGAACTCGGGCTGATCCAGAGAGGCCTGGATGATGACGGGGTCGCCCTTCTTGATGGCAACGCCGCACTCGGCCAGCAGGCGGGCGTAACTTCTGAGAGTAGTCTTTTTCATGATATCTGTTCCTTTCAGGTGATTTTTCAAACGAAATTAGTATAGCACATTTTGGGCGGAATGTCAAGGGAGAAATACGCTTCTTACATGAGCACAAGGAGAATGCAGGCCGCTGTTGCAACCGTCAAAACGCCCTGCGAGATCAGCGCGGCGCGGCTGATGACACGAAAGGCGGGACGGTCGGAGCGGAAGTAGTTCGCCGCGCTGAAAAAGCCCATGATCGCCGTCACGGCGGGGACGATACAGACACCGACCAAGCCTCCGAACAGAACACTTGAAAACCACATGAGGAAATGAAAAGCCGACACGTCGGACAGGTTGGTGTGGGGATCAAACGTCATGTAGAAGATCAGCCACAGCGCGGAGATAAGAATGCAAGCCATGGACACGGCGAGGCTGATATTTTCCTTGGTTTTTCGCGAAATTGTGAACATAGAATACTCCTTTCGGGGGTGGTGTGAAGGGGATCATTCAGCAGGAGTTTTCTGCTTTTTCTCCCGCGCGCGAAGCACCTTTTCGGCTTCCCTTCTCACGAAGTCGGGGGTACAGAGCCTTTGCCAGTATTCAAATATTGTGACCGACAAGGGGTAACGGTACCCGTTGTTCTTGTAGTCGTAGCGGCCTATGATCTCCGCCAGATCCCCTTCGGTCAGCGCCAGACAGGCATTCAGGAAGGACGTGGTCGCGGTGTCGGGATAGTAGAAACAATCCCGCAGGGTCAAGGGCAACAGTACCCCTTGGCGGTAGGTATCGGTATGTCCGCAAAGCTTATCGGGGCAGTACTTCCCCAGCGTCCTTCGCGTATCCCACAGGGTAGCATAGGCATCCCCGTCGGAGAGCAGCTCGGATATGCGGTCAAAGTAGGACTCGCTCCGCTTGCCCTTGCTGATGACCTCGTCAAATCCCGTCAGGAGCATTTTGTCCGACGGAGAAAAGCCCCGAAACGCGTCGATGGCGTAGTCCAGCACAGCGGGAAACCGTTTGGGATCGATCCGACGGAGGAACATCTGTTTGGTAAAGATGGACTCCATGCGGGGAAAATATTTCCACAGCAGCGCCATCACCCGCGCGTCCTTGGTAGGACGGAGGTCAATATCCGCCCTGTAATGAAAGTCGTAGCCCAAGGCGTTGATCTCCTCGAACAGCTCCAGAAGCGCCAGCGATTCCCCGTCGGGGTTTTCGATGGGCTTTTCGTTTTGGATGCGTTGCTCGTAGAGGAACCGCGCGATATCCTTATTTTCCATGGGGTTATACCTCCCTTTCCTCGGTCAGATCATGCTTCCCCGTACCGCCGCGCCATTTCCGCAAGATCATATTCCAGAAAATAGGGCTTCAGTAGCGAATAGAACGCCCGCAGTTTTTCATGGGTGGCGAATACGATATCGCACCCGCGGTCGTCGTAGATGGAGAGAATGCACTCGTTTTCAAAGGAGACAAAGCCCACGGGAGCGAGCTGTTGTTCCCAAATACAGCGGCGGATGAGGCGGTTGACGGGAAAATCCTCGGTGTCTCTGTAGGAGACCACGCGGTTGCGGGTGTAGGTCTTCTCCCCATCGGGATCCTCGTCCTCGTAGGTCAAGAGATCCGTGACAACGGCGTGGCGGCGAGCGGTCATGCGGTTGTAAAAGGCGGTTTCCTTGTGGGCATAGGGGGTGCGGTAGGGCGCATTGTATGTGAACCGATCAAAGATCACCGCGTCGGGCTGACCGTCGGGGAAAAGGATGGCAAATATCTCCTTTGCGCGACGGTAGGCATTGTGCATGTAGGTCTTGGCATCGTCTCCCTGTCCCAGCTCACAGCGAAGGGCGTGGGGATTGTTGTAGAACCAGGGTTGGAGGTAGGGAAAACTCCTTTCCAGCAAAAGTCCTTTGATGGCTGTATCGTTCATCAGACGTCTCCCCACACGCCGCTCATATCGACCCTTGTGCCGTCTCGCAGGAATGCTTCCAGCGCCTTGTCAAACTCGTCCATATCCGCATTGGCGAAATTCGTATAGGCCAACGTATGGCAATCGGAAATGTCACTACAGGCGGCTTGGAAGGGGCAAGGCGGAATGATCAAAGCATAGCGAGACAGGGCGGTGACCACATCATCCTTGGTCATCTCCCCGCCCTCGTAGGCCGTCCAAAGCTCCAAGCGCAGTCTCGTATAGACCGCCTCCTCATCCAAAGGCTCCTCCAAGCAAAAGCTCTCCAAAATCCGAGCCGATGCCCGTGCGTCCTCCTCCGCGATCATACGCTTGAGGGTCATATAGTACAATTCTTCTCTCGTCATAGGCTTACACCCCCGCAACATCCATGGCAAACGCGGGCGCGGGCAGGTTGTTCCCTCCCCGCAGGTCGGCATTCTCGGGGGTCACGCGGACAAAGTAAGCATAGTTGACCTGACCCATCAGAGCCTTAGCCTCCTCGGGATTCGCCTCCACAGCGGCCAGCACCTCCTCGGGGATATCCACAGTGACGGCGTGGCGGCTGGAGATGACGGCGTGGGCGGGGGCTCGGTGGTCGTAGTCACCTACCGAGAAGCCCTGCACCTCCATGCCGTAGCTGTCGGCGGGATTGTGACCGCTGACGATCAGTCCCGCGGAGATGTCGGTGAACTCCACCACGATCTGCTTCTGATCGGCAGAGAGGGAGGCCATGACGGGACGGGGGGAGGAACACTCGGTCTCGCGGCCTACGCCGTACTCCTTGGCCAATGCCAGCTTGGCCAGTCGCTCGCCCAGCTCCATCTTGCGGGGAGAATGGGCGAAGTCGGGCCACTCGTCGGGGGCACCCAGATCCATGTCCACGGTCAGGGTGGAGTTGGGGATGAGGGCGAGGGCCTTGAGCTGCTGAACACGGACGGTATCCAGCCAGGGGAAATACTGCTTCCCTTCCTCACGGTAGTCGGAGAGCTGAACGTTGTAGAAGGGGAACTCCTGTCCGAAGCGGGCACGCTCGTCAGCCACCAGCAGAGCCAGCTCGTAGGCGTACCGCTCGGCAAACTCCCGACAACCGCCCTCGCTCTCACCCTGGAAGAAGAGCATGGCTTTGCAGCCAAGACCCAGCACGGGGTTGATGAGGGTATTGAAGTAGCCGCCCTCCTGGACGTTGGCACCGAAGGTGTAGCCCTCACCGTGAGCCAGCTCAATGGGAAGCAGCTCTCGGATGCAGGCACCGCCGGCGGCCATCATAACAAGACCGAGGGGGATGCCGATGTGCTTGGTGACCTCATGGGCGAAGTACCAGCCCATGGCCGAGAAGGACAGAGACGCTTCCCTATCGGGTCTCTTCCAGCACCACTCGGGGTTGATGATATCGGGCTGGGGAGCAGCGCAGAGCTCCTGATGGGTGTAGGGATATGCCTGAGTCTGGGCGAACAGGCGGAAATTATCTCCCTCGTAAAACTCGATACTGGGGGTAAGTGCCATGCAGGGAGCCATATTCAGCTCGGCGTTGGACTGACCGCCGATGAGCCACACGTCGCCCACCAGAATGTCCTCGAAGGTCACGGTATGGTCGCGGTCATCCGAAATGACCATGATCTGGGGCTCGTACACCGCCAGATGGGAGGAGAATGTCAGCGTCCAGCGGTTGTCATCGCCAACGGTAGCGGTAACGGTCTCACCCATAAAGGCGCCTGCCACGCGGGAGCCGGGGGTATCCGAAAAGCCCCAGACCTTGATGGGCTTCTCACGCTGGAGAACCATATGGGAGGAAAATATACCCGACACCTTAAAGTCGGGGCAGACCCACGCGGAGGTAGCTTCGGTGGCGGTGGTCTTTTCCTCGGTGGGAAGGGCGGGGGCGTTCTCCATCGTTTCGTTCATTTCGGTGATATCCATGGTAAAAAATCCTTTCAAAAAGACTTGACAAATTTGAAAAATGTGGTATACTGTACTATTCCGAAGCCGTGAGCTGCATAAGACCCGCGACGGCAGAGGAATACTATCCATATTATAAACCATAACGGAATAAATTGCAAGAGATATTTGGGATTTTGTGAAATTGCTGTTTAACGGGGAGCGGCAGGGCGCCGCCCTGCACCCGCCAAGAACCTTTTGCAAA
>JAZOOM010000167.1:0-2599 GCA_045655025.1 Eubacteriales bacterium
CGCTACGTAAAAGCACGCGGGCGCACACAGGCACGCCCCCTTGGGGAGTGTCTTAACCGTTATAGGCTGCTTCGTCGCAGACCACTACCACGTCGGAGTGGAGATTGAGCATGGAGGCGGGGCAGGAGGTATCCAGCTTGCCTGCCAGCATCTTGGTAATGGCATCGTGCTTAGCGGCACCGTTGGCCAGAATGATGATCTTCTTGGCATTCAGGATGGTACCGATACCCATGGTCAGAGCCTTGGTGGGTACATCGGCCTCGGAGGCGAAGAAACGGGCATTGGCCTTGATGGTGGACTCGGTCAGCCCCGTAACGTGGGTACGCACCTCCAGAGCGGTATCGGGCTCATTGAAGCCGATGTGACCGTTCTGACCAATACCCAGCACCTGCACGGCGGCAGGGCCCACCTTGGCTACGATACCCTCATAGGCCTCACAGGCGGCATCGGGATCAGCTGCCATACCGTCGGGCACAAAGGTACGGGTCTTGTCGATGTTGACGTGATCGAACAGGTTTTCGTTCATGAAGTAGCGATAGGATTGATCGTTCTCGGGGGAGATGGGGTAGTATTCGTCCAGATTCACAGTGGTGACGGCGGAAAAATCGATCTCTCCTGCCTTGTTCATCTCGATGAGCTTCTTGTACATACCCACAGGGGTAGAGCCGGTAGCCAGACCCAGCACGCAAGCGGGGTTGGCCTTCATGGCATCAGCCACGATGGCGGCGGCGGCAGCAGACATTTCGTCGTAGTTCTTGCAAACGATAAGTTTCATGGTGGTTCCCTTTCTGTGCTGTTGATGAAAGTAGTGTATCCGAAAAGAGGGAAAAATATAACCGAAGGTTCTTTTACACGCGGTCGCTGTCGTCGTCGGGAATGGCTTCCTTCATGGCGGCAATAGCGCACTCAATCATAGCGTCGTCGGGCTCCAGAACCGTGATACGCTGGAACCAGAGGCCGGGGGCGGCAATGATACGGGTCAGGAAATTGTCGTGACGGCCGCAGAACTTGATCAGCTCATAGCCGATGCCCATGACCAGCGGCATGATAGCCAGCTTGATAACGGTCAGCACCCACTTATTGAGCGTAGCGGGGATAAAGAAACCGATGAGGATGCCCACCAACACCATGATGATGAGGAAGGAGGTGCCGCATCTGGGGTGGAAGCGGCGTTCATTACGGATGTTCTCAACGGTCAGCTCCTTGCCATGCTCGTAGCAGAAAATGGTCTTATGCTCGGCGCCGTGGAACTGGAAGGTACGGCGGATGTCCTTCATGAGCAGCATAAGGGACATATATCCAATGAGCAGAACAAGGCGGAAGGAGGTGGTCAGAATGGACTGCAAATAGCGGTTGTTCTGGGGAAATCCCTCCACGTGAGCCTCCAACACGTCCTTGTAGAGGAAGGAGGGGAGGAAAAAGAACAGACCGATCATGATGGCAATGGCGAGGAACATGGATACCACCATGAGAATATTCATCATGGCCGAATCCTTTTTCTCCTCCTTCTTTGCGCCCTTGGATGTATCTGCCGTATCGGCGGGAGCCGTATCAGCAGGCATTTCGACATCCGCCTCATCAGCGGTAACCTCTGCTACGGTCTCGTCAGGCTCTGTAGGGGCTTCGGTCATGGCCTCGACGGGTGTCTCTAAGGCAATTCCCTTCTTGGCTGCCTTTTTCGCCTCTTTTTCGGCCTTTTTGGCAGCCTTTTTTTCGGCCTTTTCCCGTTCCATTTCAGCCTCCAGCTCCTCAAGCCCCGAGATCTCTGCGGAACGCATGAGGCACTTGTAGCCCATGGTCATGGAATCAATAAAGCCCACAACGCCGCGGACGATGGGCCAGCGGCAAATGGCAGGACGGGGCTTAGCGGTCGTGGGAAAAGTCTCCAGCACGATCTCGCCCTTGGTATTGCGGACGGCCATGGCGGTGGTCTTGGGACCGCGCATCATGATGCCCTCCATGAGTGCCTGACCGCCAATGGAGGTCTTCTTCATGGGGCAGGCAGAATTTGTATGCTTACTCATAGTTGTTTCCTTTCACGTGCATTTCCGAGCGGATGTACCGCATCCGCGCAGACACACATTGTATCATGGTATTGTACCACAAAGTTATGAACTCCATATGAATACATGGTGATGGCGGCAGGGTTTTTCGGAGATGAAAAATATATTTTATCCGAGGTATTGCGACATCTTTTTCACCTGTTTCGGAGTATAATGGGGAAAAATTCCGTTTCACACAGAAAGGACAAGAACATGCAATGTGAACGCTGTGCCAAGAAAAAGGCAACTGTATTCTATCGAGAAAATCTGTCGGGCAGGATCCGTGCTCTGCGGCTCTGCTCCGACTGCGCGGACGTATTGGAGCAAGCGGGTGAGCTGGAGGACATGAGCGATCCCTTATCGGGCAAGCTGTCCCCCTTGTTCCCCGGAGATGAAGGCGGCATGCTCCCCGCGTTCCGTCGGGCAACCGCAGGAGGAGATCGATCCACCGGGAAAAAGTGTCCCCAATGCGGCGCCGCCTTTGGGGAGATCTGCGACGAAGGGCTTTTGGGGTGCGCGCACTGCTACGTAGCTTTTGCCGAGGAGATGGAGGAGGT
>JAZOOM010000168.1:0-2361 GCA_045655025.1 Eubacteriales bacterium
GCAAACACAAGCCCTTTACCTTCCCCTTGGGGGAAGGGGGACCGCGATAGCGGTGGATGAGGGTCACCCTTCCCAATTCTGTTTTGCTCCGTCAGACCGCTAAACCCAAATTTGAAATATTGACTGAACCGTTACCCCCCATTTACTTCCTGCCTACGGGCATAGAAAGAGAAAACATTATGAAGATCCTCACCATAGGCGACGTCGTCGGCCGCCGCGCCATTGAATACCTGTCCAAGACCCTCCGCAAGACTGCATCCTCCTTGGGGGCGGACTTCGTGGTCTGCAACGGAGAGAACGCCTCCGAGATCCACGGCCTGAATAAGGCCGACGCCGAGGCTCTGCTGGACGCCGGGGCTGACCTCATCACTCTGGGCAACCACGCTTTTGGCAGCCGTGACTTGTACGGCTTTCTGGACGATCGCTCGGATGATATCATCCGCCCCGCCAACTATCCCGCCGCCTGTCCCGGGGTGGGCTACACCGTTCGCGAGGTCAGCGGCCTCCGCATCCTGTGTATGAACCTGTCGGGGACAGCCTTCATGGACGAGCTGGACAACCCCTTCACAGTGGTCGACCGTATCCTTGACCGGGAGAAGGGAAGCTATGATATCGCCCTTCTGGACTTCCACGCCGAGGCCACCTCGGAGAAGCTGGCCATGGGCTACCATCTGGACGGACGGGTTCATGTCGTTTTCGGCACCCATACCCACGTCCCCACCGCCGACACCCGCGTGCTCCCGAAGGGCACGGGCTACGTCACCGATTTGGGCATGACGGGGCCCACCAACGGTATTCTCGGCACCGACGCCGAGGCGGTGCTGTACAAGATGCGCACCCATATGCCCGTGCGGTTCACCGTGGCGGACGGAGCCATCGAGGCACAGGCGGTACTGTTTACGCTGGAGAACAAGGCTCCGTACCGCTGTATCAAGGTGGAGCGGGTCACTTTCTGATTCGCTTGACGGAGCGGGCTGAGCGCTGAGGCATCATCAGAGATGGAAGGAGGCGGATCTATGCGGACGGCCAAGGTTGTGGTTATCCCCTATGACGAGGGCTGGAAAAAAGCCTTTGCGGATATTAAGGCCGAGCTGTTGGCGGCTCTGGGCGATTGCGTTCAGGGCATTGAGCACGTGGGCAGTACGGCGGTGGAGGGTATGTCCGCCAAGCCCTGCATCGACGTGGACGTCGTCATTTCCGACTACACCGTGTTTGATGCCGTGGTACGCCGCTTGAGTGCCATCGGATACGTCTACGAGGGGGATCTGGGGATCAAGGACAGGGAAGCCTTCTGCTACTCCGGTAAATTCCATCTGCTCAAACACCATTTGTACGTGTGCCCGCAAAGCTCCGAGGAGCTTCGCCGCCATATCACCTTCCGGGAGTTTCTGAAGGCAAACCCGGAGGCGGTTCGGGTTTACAGTGCCGTCAAGGAAGAGGCGGCGCGGCTGTATCCCAACGATATTGATGGGTATATCGCATATAAGTCCCCCTGCATAGCGGAGCTGTACGCCCGGTGCGGCTTGGCGTGATGTTTCGCCTTGCGGGTGATTTTCCACTTGAACGAATATGAAACAGGGGCTGTCTCATGCGAGACAGCCCCCTATCTTTTCTATGACGACCCCGCGGGGGCGTTTTTGATTACTCCAGAGAGGTGTTGACGAAGCTGTACTTCTCAGTAAAGTACCCGCCCGCATAACCGTTCCAGATGCAGGGCTCCTTGTAGAAGTGAGGAGGAGCCACGGCCAGCAGCTCGCCGCCCACGTGGTGGTGGGGGCCCAGGAGGTTGCGGAGGTTGTTGACGAGGGTCAGCTTGATCTGATTATCGCCTGCCTTGAGGTAGGGGGTCAGATCCACCGAGTAGGGTGCCCACATAACGGTATCCACGTCGGTGCCGCCCACGTTGACGCGGATGGCGTTGAGACCCGACTTCTCGAACACCAGCGCGCGGGCGGTGTCGCCCTCGGCCAGAGTCAGAGTCTTCTCCACGCAAAGCTCGCCCGAGAAGAACAGGAAGCCCTGACGCTCGATGTTCTTCAGAGTGACCTCGGTAGCGGGAGCGGTGATGACGAAGGAGCCGTCGAAGAAGGAGGCCTTGTTGGGGATCTCCTCGAAGGTGCCGACACCCTTCACGCCGAAGTCGCCCACCAGATACATGGCCTCAATCTCCATGTCGTAGGTCAGCTTGTTCTTCTCGCTCTCGAAGAGCTTGCCCTTCTCCATGTTCTCGTAGACCACGTCGGACTGGGTGAACAGGAGGTGGGTCTCGATGACGTTTTCACCCTCGTGGAACAGGCCGGAGATATCCAGCTTGCGGAAGGAGTGATCGCAGAAGAAGCCGCAATCGGTCTTGGTGTCCAC
>JAZOOM010000169.1:0-1633 GCA_045655025.1 Eubacteriales bacterium
CGCCTTCAACGACATCCGTCTGGACGGAACCGACTTCACCGCCGCCGCCCTGCTGGATGCCATGACCGTCCCCCCCATGGGGAGCGACCGCAAGATCATCACGGTCACGGGACTGAACCTCTCCGTCCTCCGCGCGTCCGATCTGGATAAGCTCTTCGAGGCGCTGGCCGAGCTGAAGGATTACCCTTATAACCTGTTCATCCTCTCCGCAGGAGACGGCACGCTAGATCCGGGAAACCTCCCCAAAAAGCCCTCCGAGCTGCTGACCTCCCTCTCCGAGCACCTCACCCCCGTATATTTCGAGCGGAACACCCCCGCCAAGCTCTCGGGCTGGGTGCAAAAGCACTACCTCCACGGCGGTGTGCAAGCAGACCCCAAGCTCTGCCAATTTACCATCGAGTACTGCGGCCGCAATATGTTCACCCTGGCCGGGGAGATCGACAAGGTGGTCTGCTACGTCCGCGCCAAGGGACGAAATACCGCCACCGAGGAGGACGTCCGCACCGCCGCCATCCCTGCCATGGAGTACGACGCCTTCGCCTTCACCAATGCCATCATGGAACGCCGCCGAGCCGACGCTCTGGATATTCTGGCCGACCTGAAGCTCCGCCGCGTGGAGCCTTTGTACATCCTCTCCGAGGTTTCCCGCGTGGTCTGTGACCTCTTGGCCGTCCGCACCATGGCCGACGGAGGCCAGACCCCCGAGGAGATCGCCGCGGGTCTGAAGATGCACGAATACCGCGTGGGTCTCTACCTGAAGCAAGCCCGCCGCGCCGACCTCTCCCTCCTCCAATCCGCCGTCACCGCCGCCGAAACCGCCGACCGAGCCCTGAAACGCTCCGCCGCCGACGGCTACGGGATGATCGAGCGGCTGATCTGCTCGCTGTGATCATAATGAAAAAAGGGTGGTATTACGCCGCCCTTTTCCTGTATACGCCATTCACGCCCTCTTGTGGAAAAGTCTCGAAAATTCATCCAAACGGTACTAATCCACATCCCCAAAATTCGACTTTACCCGACTAAAACCCCAAAAAACCCTTATTTTACGCAGATTTTTCCACCCCAAGGCCCCAGATGTCCACAGAGTTTTCCACAGCTTGTGGAGAAATTCCCCCGTTTCCTGTGGAAAAGTTTTCGAAAATTTCCGTTCTCCACAACGCCCTCCCTACGACAAAAGCGAGCCTCGAAAGGCTCGCTTTGGCGCTATTTTCATACCACCCGCACCCGCACCGAAAACACCAGCGTCTCCCCTGCCCCCAGCTCCGAGCAGTATCCCTTCTCCATGGCCTTGTGAGGCGCGTCGTAGGGAGCGGAGGCGCATTCCAGCGCAATGTTGTACATCCCTTTGAATTTGCCGTTGTTGATCCACAGCCCCACGTAGGGAATGGCGGCGGCATCTTCGCGGTAGTCCATCTCAAAGGAGTGCCCCGAGGCGGTATAATCGGCGCGGAGGAATCCTCCGTCGGTGGGTTCGGTATAATAGAACTTGTACGCCGCTCCCTCCCCCGCGCGGTAGCCCATGAGGCGGTCACGGGGGAATTCCTCCCGCCCCTCGGGGCCGAACATGTAGGCTACGGGGGCATTGGGGGCGTAGGGGGTAGTAACGGTCAGGAAGTCGGGTCGTAGCCATGTC
>JAZOOM010000170.1:0-3136 GCA_045655025.1 Eubacteriales bacterium
TGTCGGTGCATACCAGCTCACACTTGGCACCTGCCGGCACCTGCATCTCGGTGTTCTTGTACACGTCGCCGTAGGCATGACGGGCGATGGTGATGGGCTTGGTCCAGGTGGGGATGTAGGGAGTGATGCCCTTGACCAGAATGGGGGTGCGGAACACCGTGCCGCCCAGAATGGCGCGGATGGTGCCGTTGGGGGACTTCCACATCTCGGTCAGATTGTACTCCTCCACTCTCTGCTTGTTGGGCGTGATGGTGGCGCACTTGACGGCCACGCCGTACTTCTTGTTGGCGTTGGCGGCGTCAATCGTGATCTGATCCTTGGTCTCCTCGCGCTTGACCAGTCCAAGATCGTAATACTCGGTCTTGAGATCCACGAAGGGCAGAAGCAGCTCGTCCTTGATGATCTGCCAGAGAATTCTGGTCATTTCGTCCCCGTCCATTTCGACGAGGGGTGTTTTCATTCTGATTTTTTCCATGATTCAATACCTCCGAATTTTTGGAAATTGTAGCGATTGATTTGTTTGATTTGTTTTTATCCGACGGAAAAATTCCGATAGGATTTCTTGTAATAAATTTTTGGAAATACTCAAAGCTCAAAGATCATCGAGTATTAATAATCGATGATCGGGGGATCATATCCCGTATTTCGCGCGCAGTGCGTTGATGGTATCCAGCAATTCCTTCTTCGCCACTCTGTCTCCCTTGGGGAAATAGTTGTAGCGCACGATCATGAAATGAAGGGCGGTGTACTCGACTCGGTCTCGCTGTTCCTCAGTCAAGGTTTCCAACGCAAAGATCTGATCGAACAGCTCCTGACACCGGCTCATAACCTCTTGGGATACGGATGTACTGCCCTCCTCCGCCTCTGTTTGATAGAAGGTGTACATGGGCGTATACATGTCCGTGCAGGAAACTCGGGTCCCATCGTACAGGATAGTCATGTATTCCTTCAAAAGAGGAGCTGCATCACCATAGTAATCAGCCATGAATTCTGCCATGAGTGTATTGTATTCATCCTGAGTCATATCGGGATTCCAGACCAGGCAAGAACGCAGATAAGCTCGCATGTAATCGAACTCACCGCCGTTGGAGTTGATCCCCTCAGACAGGATACCCTTGACTCCGCACTCCAGATAGAATCGGAAGTTGTCCCACATGACCAACAAGCTGGGATCTGCCAAGGTCTTATCACCGCAGTTGTAGGCATACTCGTAAACGTAGAGATTGTCAGCCTTACAGAGCGCGGCCCATTGCCTCAGCTCAGCCGCCACAGGAGCGTTCTTCGGACAATTCGGGTCATCAAAGGCATGATTGTAGCAAGCATCATCGAGGCAGAAGTCGATGATAACGTTGTCGGATACGGTGTAACCTTTACCGGGAACGCCGTGAGTGTACTGGTAAGAGTAGGTAATCAGCTTGACACCCCGATCAGGGTAGAGCGCGGCCACCTCGTCGGCCAGACGGTTGATAAACAGGAACCATGTGGCATTCTCCGTGCCGTACTCAGCGTGGATTGCGGAGCAGGTCTCACAACGGCAGGGCTGCCCGCCATCTCCCTGTCCCACCTGAATGACGTTCTGTTTAAGATTATCATTCAGCTTCTTCTTCACGCTTTTCAGTACCTGAGCGTATACGGCTTCATCGGTCAGACAAGGTACAGCGACTTCTCCGTCAACCTTAGCCAGATCGTCAATGGTGTGGTTGGAGTTGGCGCGAACCACGACCGGATCACCCACGTTGGCCTTTTTGAGGCCGTCGGAGTTATTTTTGAGGAAGATTACCTGATCCAAAGGATCGGCATATAGGTTATCGATCCAGGTTCGGCGAGCGGTGAAGGTGGGACTGTATACGATTCTTGTGCCCTCCTCCCAAGCAACTTCTCCCATAGGGTGGACAACCACACAATCGCGGGTGTACAGCCGTACCCCCAAATGATTTTCCAGCAGATCGAACATTCCGTACACCACACCTCTGCCGGTCGTGGCGGAAATATACATGTCTCCGCCATCAACCACAATGGCATAGCCGTCATTACGGATTTCAGCACATGCCTGCTCCACGGCATCGTTTTGGCGTGCAGTTTCACCTACGATGATCTCGTGTTCAGCAGCTTGGTCATCGGTGATAACGGGAAGGGAGACCTGCGTGGCTCGCTGAAGCAGATCCAGAAACATGGATAGTGCTGTGATCTGTCCCTCCGGCATATCCGCCGAGCGTACCACCGAAAATTCCGACAGGGGAACTCCCCCAATCGTCACAGTTGTATCCTGAACCTGCGGGTGATTTTCGTCCTCTTCCGAGGTTTCCTCTGTGCAGGTGCTCTCCTCGGTTTCGTCGAAAATCTCCGTATCGGTATCGGTGCGTGTATCGGACTGCGTGGATGATGATGCCTCGGTTTCAGTTCCATGCACCGTCTCTCCGCCCGTCGGATGACAGGCAGCAAACGGGAGCATCAGCATCAAGGCAGCCATGAGAAGGGAAAACTTCTTTTTCATAGGATAAGGTCTCCTTTGGAAACATCGGAAGATTTTAGGACACAGATGCGGGAAAGCCCCGACAAACCGCCAAGGCGCGGCAGAGCTTCCCCGTTTCCTATATTAAGAATTATACGTTCCTTCCGTAGAGGAGAACACGGACTCAATGCCTTCCTTGCGGCGGGAGGTCTTGACGTGCTCGAAGAGCAGGTCGCGGAACTGCTCCTCGTCGAAGGGCAGGGTCACGGGCTTACCCGTCCAAGCGGAGAGGTGCATGGCGTTGGACATGAGCAGGCCGTTGATGCCCTCGCGGCCGTCGGCCACCAGAGGCTCGTCCCGCAGGATGGCACCCGCAAAGGCGTTGACCACACCGATGTGCTGGGGGTTCTGACCGTCGGTCTCCAGGGCTATGCGCTGGCCGCGGGGACCCGCGAAGGCGACCTTATTGGTAGCCGAGAACTCGGGCTCGGGGGTATCCAGCTTGATGAAGGTGATGGAGCCGCCGTCGGTGATGATGGTACCGCCGTCGCAGACGATCTCCAGGCGGTTGGTGCCGGGAGCGTCGCCCGTGGTGGTGATGAAGGTGCCCGTCGCGCCGTTCTCGTACTCAAAGTACACGGTCACGTCGTCCTCCACCTCGATGTCGTGCCACTTACCGAAGTG
>JAZOOM010000171.1:0-9542 GCA_045655025.1 Eubacteriales bacterium
AAATTATTAAGCTCCTCGCCCAGGGCAACAATCTTTTTATGGTGGGTGACGAAGATCAAAGCATTTATGGTTTCAGAGCGGCTTATCCTAAAGCCTTGTTGAATTTTAGATATGATTATCTGAATCCGTACATCCTGCGTATGGAACGCAATTACAGATCTACAACCCAAATCGTTGATAAGGCGCAATCATTTATTTCTCAAAATAAGGGACGATATGAGAAGAACATGACTGCCGAGCGCGGTGATGGCGAAGCAGTTTCTTTAGAGCAAGTAGAATCCAGAGAAATGCAATATATGCGTCTGCTTGAAATAGCAAAGACTGCGGACAGGGAAACCGCATTTCTATATCGTGATAATGAAAGCTCAGTTGTTCTTATTGACCTGTTCTTGAGGAATAGCGTACCTTTCAGATTGAGAAAGCCCGAAATGAATTTTTTTGGTAATCGTGTAGTAAAGGATATTGTAGCATATCTTTCTCTTGCATTGAATGAGAACGACACCGATTCGTTTTCTCAGATATGCAACAAAGGTATTATATATTTGAAAAATCAACAGAAGGACTATGCGATTAAGAATTGCAAATATAAACACATGTCTGTTTACGATGCTGTTGAAGGGCAGATGCAATATCTCAAGGAACGCCAAGGAGATAGAGCTGACGATTTCAGAAGTATAATGCTCAGAGTAGGCAAAGCTAAAGCTTCGGATGC
The DNA here is from genome assembly GCA_045655025.1 of Eubacteriales bacterium. Lineage (GTDB taxonomy): Bacteria > Bacillota > Clostridia > Oscillospirales > CAG-272 > CAMEON01. The sequence continues at coordinate 713 of JAZOOM010000171.1, forward strand.
TATTTCCATTTTGATGGATAATGGATATGAGGACTATTTGAGAAAGAATCATCTTGATAGCGGTAAGATAGAAATTCTGTCAATCCTCGCCAAGCAAGAACCGGACATTCAGAAATTCTTGAATAGACTTGTGGAGTTGGAAGGATTGATTCAAAAGGGATTTTATTCTAAAGCATACAACGCTGTAATTCTTTCCACTATTCATTCGAGTAAAGGTTTGGAATATGACAGTGTTTATATGGTCGATGTGTATGACGGACGTTTCCCATCATCAAGGCCTAATATTTTTAGTCGTTCTAAAGACAATGCAGATGGCGAACAAGAAGAACGCCGATTGTTCTATGTTGGTATTACGCGTGCTAAAAACAGATTGAGTCTATTTGGCATAAAGGGAAGAGAAAGCACCTTTATAGATCAACTTTTCCCCGAACAGAAAATACTTCGAGAACAAGAAGAAGCAGAAAGGCGTAAAAAGCTTCGTTTAGAGCAAGAAGCGAAGAAAAGAGCTCGTTTTGAGAATTATTCGCCGTTTGTCGTTCACCCGCCCCAGCCGTATCTTTCCCAACAGAAGTGCCCCGAAGCAGTAGTTGGAATGAAGTTGCTACATGAAGATTACGGCGAGTTGACAATCATTGAAGTGGACAATCGTATTGATAAAACAATCATACGTGTTGTTGATTCGAATGGGGAAACTTCGAGCAAAACATGGAATATTCTTTGGGCATACAATAAAATAAGAATTATTTGATTTAAGGTGTAGAAATTGCTACACAGTAATCAAAGAAAAATCCAACAGAAAACAGAAAACGGCGGTTCTCAAAAGCAGAGAACCGCCGTCATTTTGCATGAAATAAAAATCTCAAAGTGCCGAAAACCCTTATGGAATATAGCCTTTTTGTACCAATTGTGGTCAAACATGTGGTCATCCCCAATTTTGAGCCGATTTTGATCAAAAAAATAGCGGACGTTTTCGAGGCGGTGTAAACACCCAAATGCCCGAAAAAGCCCGTGAAATAAAGAAAATTCGGAGGTTCGTTATGAACCTCCGAACTGGTCTGAGTGACAAGACTTGAACTTGCGGCCTCTACCACCCCAAGGTAGCGCGCTACCAGCTGCGCCACACCCAGATGTCTCTCGGGAGTAGTGCTCCCTGACGACTTGATTATTATACCACATGACCCGCGAAATGTCAAGCGTTTTTTGAAAAAAAGATTTTACAAACGATTCGACAAAAACAGGCAATGAGTTGTGCGAAATGCCCAAGGCGTTTGCTACTCGGATTCTTCCCTTCTCTCCGGGCGTTTTTTTGCTCTCGGCTTATGCCGGTAGGCCTGACCAACAGGAGGTTGATTCTTTTTAGGTATATTGCCACACGGGTTGGGTGTGGGAACGATGGTTTTTGATGAGTCTGTGCAGGTAAATTTTCAAAAAAAGTCTTGACAAGACTAATGTTTTGTGCTATAATATTACCTCGGTACGGACTGCCATCGTGCGTCCGTCTCCTTACCGCACAAATTCTTCAAGGTGCGGTCTGATGTCCATAAGGAGGTAATAAACATGGAGATCATCAAGAATTTTTATGAGAGCCTGTTCATCGTCGACGTTACCGGCGGTGAGGATGCTGTCAAGACCTCTGTTGCCAAGTTCGTCGGCCTGATCAACGACAATGCCGAGACTGTGTACGAGGTCAACGAGTGGGGCAAGCGCCGTCTGGCATACCCCATCAACGACAAGCCCGAGGGCTACTACGTCGTTGTCACCTTCAAGGCAAACCCCGACTTCCCCGCTGAGTTCGAGCGTCTTGCTAACATCGACGAGAACATTCTGCGTTCTATGGTCATTCGTCTTGAGTCCGAGCCCGCCGTTAAGGTTGCTGAGCCCGTCGTCGAGGAGACCGCTCCCGTCGTTGAGGAGGCTCCCGCTACCGAGGAAGCTCCTGTTGACGCTGAGTAATTCCAACAACCCCATCCCATACGACAAGGAGGTTTTGGCATGTCCCTCAATCTGAACAAGGTTATTCTGGCCGGTCGCATCGTGGCTGAGCCTGAGTTGAAGCAGACTCCCAGCGGCGCAAGCGTATGTTCCATTCGCATCGCCGTAAACCGTCGCTTCCAGTCCCGTGATGCCCAGCAGCAGAACGAGGCGGATTTCTTCAACGTTACCGCTTGGCAGAATACCGCTGAGTTTATCGCGAAGTATTTCCACAAGGGTTCGGCCATTTGCATTTGCGGCCGCATCCAGAACCGCACCTGGGTCGATCAGAGCGGTCAGAAGCGTTACATGACCGACATCATCGCTGAAGAGGCGAACTTCGTAGAGAGCCGCAACGCCCAGGACGGTCAGTCCGCCGGCTTCGGTGCCCCCGACGCCTACGCAGCACCCGCATACTCCTCCCCCGCGCAGACCAGCGCGCCTAAGTTCGAGGAGATCAAGACCGACGATGACCTGCCCTTCTGATAGGGCGCCCTTCTGATAGGGTAGAGTACGTCGTCCCCACAAAAATTATTGGAGGATAGAACAATGACTGAGAATACCACCGCTCGTCCTGCCCGCCCCTTCGTGCGCGGCAAGAGAAAGAAGGTCTGCATTTTCTGCGCAGACAAGGTCGCATTTATCGACTATAAGGATTCCAACAAGCTCCGCAAGTTCATCAGCGAGCGCGGCAAGATCCTGCCCCGCCGTATGACCGGTACCTGCGCTAAGCACCAGAGAGAGGTACAGATCGCCATCAAGCGCGCTCGTAACGTCGCTCTGCTGCCCTACATCGCTGACTAATATCAGCGTATGAGAAAGACCGCCTGACCCCGAATGTGGGACAGGCGGTTTTTCTACGTTTATGTGGGGGCTACCGCAAGCAGATAGAGGGCACACACAGGCCGCTCCTACCGTGTCAGGCGCATTACTTCCCTTCCGTCTCCTTCAGATACACCATGAACGCCAAGTAATCCTCCCGCATTTCCTCGCTCAATTCCTCGACGCTTGCGGGCTCCACCAGCGGCAGGGGCGGATGCTCGTGGTCGTCCCCGGCGTTCTTAAAGCTGTGGTACTGTACGGCACGGGAATCCAGCGGATCGACGCACAGACACTCGGCGGGATCGTCGTCCCACTGGAAATTGATTCCGTACCGCACGGCTCCATTGTCGTCGGTAAACTTCACCAGATCCAGATTATGGGTAAAACAGGGGAACAACACCGTTCTGCCATGATGCAGACAAATCTTCTCGCAGGTGTCGCATTCTTGTTTCTCGCAGAAGCCAATGCCGTAGGGGGAGTCGTCCACATCGTCGTCCACCGTCAGCACCCGCTTGTGCTGATCCAGCACACACTCGGCCAGATAGTCCTCGTCGAAGACCTCCTCCGGCTTGCCCGTGTAGATGCGCCGCTTTACGATGCGGTAGCGGGTGGAATCCCCCTTTTCGGTGGTGTCATACTCCTCATAGAACAGGTCGATGTAGGCCAAGGCGGCCTCATAGGAGCCGCAGAGGTAGGTCTCGTCGTAGCTGTCGGGAGTATCCTTGATGTGCAGCTCATAGACCTCCCCCTCGCCGAGGATGCGGAAGGCATCGAAAATTCGTCTCTGCCATGCTATGATCAGCTCCGCAGTCTCTTTCGTTTCGGGGGATGCGGTCTCTGCGAAGCGATCCAGCAGCGCCAATCGCTCGTCAAAGGTAGGGGCATACTCGAACAAAATGAACAGCAGTTCCTTTTCGGTAAGCTCGTAGCCCACCTCGCGGATCTTGCTTTTCAGGGCGCGGGAGGGGAGCAGGTTCAATATGGTATCCTTCATGGAAGATCCTTTCAGATGGGGGACGGATTTGCCGGATTCAGCGTGCCCTCACGCGGTTATTATAGCACGCGCCCGAGAAAATGTCAATCAACCTCTCGTTGATTCATGAGAACAGTGCCTGCATCTTGACAAATGCCTGATTTCAAGGTATAATGTACTCATGAAAATTCACCAAGGAGGCGCCCATGAGCCGAATCAACTTCTCCCCCGACTCCCCCGTGGTCATGACCCCCTGCGAAAATTACGACGATACCACCGTGAAGGCCGCTTTGGAGGCGGTGATCGCCCCCCTCGGAGGCCTCAACTGGGTACGCGAGGGCATGACCGTGGGCATCAAGGCCAATCTTGTGTCGGCCATGAAGCCCGAGGAGTGCGCCACCACCCATCCTTCCCTGCTCTGCGCTCTGACCGAGATGCTGCGTTCCCGCGGAGCGCGTGTCATCATCGGCGACTCCCCCGGCGGGGTCTACACGGCGGCCTTTGTGAACCACGTGTACAGCGCGGCGGGACTGTCTGCCTGCGAGGCGGCGGGGGCGGAGCTGAACCGCGATCTGGGCACCGTGGAAGCGCGGTTTCCCGAGGCGAGGGTGCTGAAAAGCTTCACCTACACCTCCTGGCTGGATTCCTGCGATGCCATCATTGACTTCTGCAAGCTCAAATCCCACGGTATGATGGGGATGAGCGCGGCGGCCAAGAACCTATTCGGTGTCATTCCCGGCACTATGAAGCCCGAATACCACTTCCGCTTCCCCAATATGGCGGATTTTGCCCATATGCTGGTGGACATCAACGATTACTTTTCGGAGAAGGTCAAGCTCTGTCTGGTAGATGCCGTGGAGGGTATGGAGGGCAACGGCCCCACCAAGGGAACCCCGCGCCACATAGGCCTGCTCTTGGCTTCGGCCTCCCCTCACGTGGCAGACGCGGTGTGCTGTCAGCTGATCGGCCTCTCCGAGGACGCCGTTCCCACTCTGCCCGCCGCCCGCGAGCGGAGACTTCTGCCCGAGGAGGTCAACCTCATGACGGTGGGAGCGCGCGACGGGCGCAGGTCGGCAGAGGATTTTGCCGTAAAGGATTTCGAGCACATAGCGGTGCGCCACGGTCATCTGTTCGCCTCCAAGGGCAAGCTGGTGAGCCGTGTTTTGGGCACGCTTTTGACCTCTCGTCCACAGCTCAAGGAGAGTGAGTGCGTCGGTTGCCGCAAATGCGAGAATATCTGCCCCGCCAAGGCCATCGTCATGAAGAACAAAAGGGCCGTCATTGACCGTGATGCCTGCATCCGTTGCTTCTGCTGTCAGGAATTCTGCCCTACGGGTGCCATGAAAGTACATAGAACGTGGATCGCGCGGATGTTGGTCAAGAGCAAAAAAAATGTTCAGAAAATTCCGTAATGAGCGCCGATTTTTTGCGTGATTGGTGGTAGGGAGTCTTTAAACGTTCATCCCGTAAAAAGAGAAAGACGTAGAGATCCCCACAGAGAGAAATTCATACGAAAGGAGCATTGCCATGACAGACGAGCAGATCATTGCCCTGTACTTTGCCCGAGACGAGCAGGCCATTGCGGAAACGGCCAACGCCCATGGGACGTACTGCTTCGGGGTGGCTATGCGGATCCTGAACAATCACATGGATTCCGAGGAGTGTGTCAACGACACCTGGCTCCGCGCCTGGAACACCATTCCTCCCAAACGCCCCGGTGTTCTGCGAACCTATTTGGCTCACATCATCCGCAATCTGGCCATATCACGCTATCGACGGGAACACGCCGACAAGCGCTCCCATGCCCCCGATTCTCCTCTCCACGAGCTGGCCGAATGCCTCCCCGATCCTGACGGAAGCCCGACCGAAGCGGTGACTACGGCGGAGCTGCGGCAGATTCTCAACACCTTTGTGGCGAGTCTGGAAGATACGGATCGCAAGCTCTTCGTGGGGCGGTACTTTCATAGCTACACCCCTCGTCAGCTTTCCGATGCCTACGGCATGAGGGAAAACGCTTTGAATCAGCGGCTCTACCGCATCCGTGAACGCCTCCGCGGGTATTTGTCCGAAAGGGGGTATCACGTATGAGTCAATTCGATTCCTCTCTGCGTCTGTTTGAAGCCATGGACGGTCTGGACGATGCGTTCATTCAGGAAAGCATGTTATCCGATACGACCGCTCCCTCCGCGATAGCGCGAAGAAAGCGGGGACACAATCTGCTGAATCGTGTGGCTCACAGCGGATGGACAGCCGCCGTACTCTGCACCATCGTATCCCTGTCGGTGCTGGTCGCTATCGTACGGCTGGGACAGGGGAACGTTAGTGAAGACATGGCACCCGAGAACAACGGCCCCGCCAACAGCGAGGTCACCGACACCGTCCTCTTTGAGACAGACGAGCCCATAACGCTCCCCGAGGAGGCCGATCGAGTACCCGCGCGAACTGTTTCGGTAGATGAGGCGGGCCTGCGCTACGTAAGCAACGGTGACGGAACCTGCGTTTGTATGGGCTTTGAGGACGACGCGGGGCAAACCGTTGTTTCCATTCCCGATTACTCTCCCGATGGGGACGTGGTGACGACCGTTGATCCCTACGCGTTCCGCAACAGCCTCCATCTTTCCGAGGTAACTCTTCCCGCCGGCTTGCGGAGCTATGACCGAAATACCTTCCCCATGGAAGCCGAGATCTACCATCTTTACGGCAACGTTCTTTACCTGGGCACGGTGAAGAATCCATACATGGTAGCCGTGGCCACCGCGGACAACCGCCCCGGAGCCACCTCGCTCCATCCCCACACCCGCCTTTTAGCCGACCGCGCCTTAACCTACGACAGCGGCTCCTATTTTGCCCTGAAATGGAAGGACACCGTTCCTGCCTACACCGACAGCGACGTATTTCGCCTGCCCTCCTCCCTGACCTATATCGGGGAATACGCCCTTCTGGACGTGGGACGGGATATTACCTACAACGGATATCTGGTGGGATGGGATGCCCTGACCGCCGCCTCCCACGCGGATCTCATTCGCACGGTGGACAGCTCTCCCGTCACCGTAACCTGTCTGGATGGCACTACCCAAAGCAGAGCCATCGAAATCCGTGAGGTTCACGTAGATGCCCAGGCCGCTTTGGAAGACGGTATATTCTTTGGCGGGTACTTCACCTACTACCGTGGGGTCAATGAAGACTACTATGCCTGGCTCAAAAATCCATCCGCCTTCGCGTTCGCTCCCGACCAATTCGTGACCGTATCGGCGGTATTCGGGAATGAGTCCCGCGTACTGACTGCCGAGGATCTGACAAACCTGCGTTTCATTTCCGACTATGGGCGGAATGAAGCGGTCAATGCTTTTATCGAGGCATTCAACCGTGACTCCGCCTCCCTGTATGCCGGAAAATCGGTTGTGATGGTCTTCCTCCATGAAACCGCCCTATATAACCATACCGTCACCGACGTAACCGTCACCGACGGGCGCATCCACGTGGTGCTGGCACGTACGGGAGAAGACGCGGGAGACCTGACGGGAGAACGATTCGTACTGATTCCCGTTGACGATCCCGAGGGCATGCTTGCGGGGTATGCCGTGAGCTTTGCGATCGCGAACGGATAAAATGAGGATGATCATTCCTTGGCTTGTGAGAAAGTGAAATGCCTTTCCGAAAAAGCGCGTTCATGAGAACACCTCTCCCATAATAAAACCAATTCAAAATCCCTCCCCTGCCATCCGGCAGGAGAGGGATTTTCCATATAACAGGCTTAGTCCTCCACGAACACGTTGCGGATGGCCTCCAGATAGCCGTAGCCGTACTTGGTATCGGGCTCCAGATAGGAGGTCTCCGTCCACTCGTTCCAGCTGTTGATGGTGATCAGCGGGACGGGGAGATTGTGGGTGTCCACGTAGTCCTTGGCGGCGCGAAGAGCCGTCTCAAACATTGCGGGGGTATTGTTCTTGCAGACGATATCGACAAAGCCGCGGAAGCGGGGGTTGTTATCCCAGCCGATGGAGACGTGGGGGTAGAACGGGACGGTGTAGTCTTTGTCCATACGCGCCCACTCGGCGTAGACCTCGGGGAGGATCTCGGCGTAGTCCCGGTTCATGTGGCAGAAGTGGACGAACTGGTAGTTGGTGACGCTGTCAAAGCCCAGCGCAGGGACGACCTCCTTGGTGGACAAGAATTTATTGCCGTCCACGCCGCTCATGTTATTCATGCGCTCCCCCCAGCCCGTGAGCTGTAGCTCCAGACCGGGATGGCCTGCCTTGACGGCCTCTTCGCGGAACCACTCCAGCGCGTCGCGGGTGGCCTCGATGCCGCCCAGACCCTTGACCAGATTGTCCACATCGTAGATCATGAATAGGGGCTTGCCGTTAATCTTGTAGTAGTTGGGACGGGAGAAATACTTCTCGATGATGCGGTGGGCCACCTTCTCAAACTCCACCCGATCCACCGAGCCCAGCCAGACGTTGGGATCCTGCCCTCTCCAGAGGAGGTCGGACAGACGAGTGTCCCACGTGTAGCCCGCGTCGTGGTTAGCCCACATGATGTAGAACTTCATCTTCTCGTTGTTGGAGGCGCCCAGGAAGCCCTCGTCGAGGCATTGCTCCAGGAAGGGACGGCGGTCGTACCAGTACCAGTCGTAGATGAAGACGTTGACGCCGTGCTTGACGGCCTCCTCGATCTGCATTTCCATAACCTTAGGGTCGGCCTCGTCACAGCAGCCCCAGAGGGGCTTACGATCCCACTCGTAGTCGGCGGGCTTGAGGGGCATACGGGAGGGGACACTCATGACGGTCTGCCACTCGCCGATGCCGTCGGGCCAGAACTGGCGGGCACGGAACTCTTTTCCGGTGTAGGACGGCCAGATGTAGGCCGCGATGTCGTACTTTTGCATGGTGGTGTTTCCTTTCTGTTGGCTCAGTATAATCTGTAAAGAAGGGTCTCTTCTTGAAATGATGCGGCATCGGTCTGCCATTCTGAGATGATCTCGGCGGCAGACTTTTCGGTGGTACGGAGGGTGTCGTTGCCCGTGGACAGGTCGATATGCCAGCGTCCGTCGGGGGTGGCGGG
>JAZOOM010000172.1:0-6899 GCA_045655025.1 Eubacteriales bacterium
GGTACGGAAGCCGTCGAAGAAGTTCAGGAAGGGAACGCGGCCCTTGATGGAAGCCAGGTGAGCGACAGCACCCAGATCCATAACCTCCTGGGGGTTGGTCTCAGCCAGCATAGCGAAACCGGTCTGACGGCAAGCGTAGACGTCGGAGTGATCGCCGAAGATGTTCAGAGCGTGAGAAGCCACGCAACGAGCGGACACGTGGAAGACGCAGGGGAGAAGCTCACCGGCGATCTTGTACATGTTGGGGATCATCAGGAGCAGACCCTGAGATGCGGTGTAGGTGGTGGTCAGCGCGCCTGCGTTCAGAGAGCCGTGAACGGTACCGGCAGCACCTGCCTCGGACTCCATCTCCATCACGTTGACGGTAGTACCGAAGATGTTCTTGAGTCCCTGTGCAGACCACTGGTCTACCCAGTCAGCCATGGGGCTGGAGGGGGTAATCGGGTAAATGCCGGCGACTTCGGTGAAAGCGTAGCTCACCGTAGCGGCAGCCTGGTTACCGTCCATGGACACTTTTTTTCTCATAATTGCCATAGTAGGAATTTCCTCCTTGAAAATTTTTCCCCGCGGGAGCAAAACCGCGGGACAAATTTGCTCACCGTATATCATAGCACATTTTTCGTGAATTGTAAAGGGTTTTTGCGAAATTTCAAGGATTTGGCTAAAAAAAGTTTACATAAACATAGACATATGTGGTTTTTTTGAATCCCTACCACTTGACGAAAAAGAAAAAGAGTGCTACAATATACTGGGTTCTTATACAAAACAATCGGTAATAATTGGTAATATTTGGTAATATAAGGAACATATATGAATCAAAACCACATCAATCAAACAACGGTCGCCGTCATCGGCGCGGGACACGCGGGCTGCGAGGCGGCATTGGCCGCGGCGCGTATGGGCGTGGATACGGTGCTCTTTACCCTGTCTCTGGATCAGATCGCCAATATGCCCTGCAATCCCTCCATCGGCGGAACGGCCAAGGGACACCTGGTCTACGAGATCGACGCTCTGGGCGGCGAAATGGGCCGATGCGCCGATGCCGTCACCCTGCAAAGCCGTACCCTCAATCTCGGCAAAGGAGCCGCCGTCCACTCCAAGCGTGTCCAAGCCGACCGCGTGGCCTACCACGTCCGCATGAAGCATACGCTGGAGCAGACGGAAAATCTCCGTGTCGTACAGGCAGAAATTACGGATATCCTTGAAAATACGGACGAAAACGGGTTTTCCACAGGCATCAGGGGCGTCATGACCCGCCTGGGCGAGATTTGGAGCTGTCATGCCGTCATCATCGCCACAGGCACCTACCCTGAGGCAAGGATCTTCGTGGGGGATCGCAATTTCGAATCCGGTCCCGACGGTTCCCTTCCCTCCAAGGGACTGTCCGCCTCCCTGTCCTCTTTGGGTATCAAGCTCATGCGGTTCAAAACCGGCACCCCCGCCCGCGTGAAGCGGGAGAGTATTGACCTTTCTGTTCTGGAGGTTCAGCCCGGTGAGGAGCAGGCCATCCCCTTTTCGACACAAACCGACAGGGATACCTACCTAAAGGAAGAGCAGATCCCCTGCCATATTGTCTATACCAACAATGAGACTCATCGGGTCATCCAAGAGAATATCCACCGCTCCGCCATGTATTCGGGTCAGATCAGCGGTACAGGCCCCCGATATTGCCCCTCCATTGAGGATAAAATCGTCCGATTCGCGGATAAGGAGCGGCACCAGCTCTTCGTGGAGCCTATGGGTATGCATACCGAGGAAATGTATGTACAGGGCTTCTCTACTTCCCTGCCCACCGACGTCCAATGGAAAATGATCCGCTCCCTCAAGGGCTTTGAGCATGCCGAGATCATGCGCTACGCCTACGCCATCGAGTACGACTGTGCCGACCCCACCCAGCTGCTCGCCACCCTGGAATTCAAGGATCACCCGGGACTCTACGGCGCGGGCCAGTTCAACGGTACCTCGGGCTATGAGGAAGCCGCCGCCCAAGGCCTCATAGCGGGCATCAACGCCGCTCGGACAGCCCTCGGCCGAGAAAAAATCACGCTTCCCCGCTCGGGCAGTTACATCGGTACTCTCATCGACGATCTGGTCACCAAGGGCACCAACGAGCCCTACCGCATGATGACCTCCCGCTCCGAATTCCGCTTGATCCTCCGCCAGGATAACGCTGATCTGCGCCTCACTCCCATCGGCTATGAGTGCGGATTGATTTCGGAAGCCCGCTATAACGAATTTTTAGCCAAAAAAGAGGCCGAAGAGAGCGAAAAGGCTCGTCTGGAATCCACACATTTGGGTCCCGACGCGGTCAACCCCCTCATGAACGAGCTGGGACTGGATCCCGTCAAATCCGGTGTGTCTCTGGGTGACCTCCTCCGCAGACCCCAGATCACCTACGCCGATCTGGCCGTCTTAGATCCTCGCAGACCTTCCCTCTCCCCCGAAATTATCAAAACCGTGGAGACGGACGTGAAGTACGCGGGCTACATCAAGCGCGAGCTGGCCGAGGTGGAGCGGCAAAAAAAGCTGGAGGATAAGCGCATCCCTGAAAATTTGGATTATCACGATATCAAAGGCCTTCGCCTGGAGGCTACCCAAAAGCTGGCAAAATTCAGACCCGCCACCTTGGGACAGGCATCCCGCATTTCCGGCGTAAGCCCCGCGGATATTTCGGTTCTTTTAATGTATTTGGGCTTGAAATGAGAGGAAACTATGGAATATACGGCATTCAGAGAGCTTTTTCTGCAAATATTCGGCAAAAACGGTATAGATCACCTGATAAACGAGGAAATGATCCGAAAATTTCATGACCTGACAAAAATCATGGTAGAAACCAATAAGGTCATGAATATTACAGCCTTGACCACCGAGGATAAGATCATTCCCCTTCACTACGCGGATTGCATCAAGATCAGCGAAATGATCCCCGCAGGCGCGAAAATCATCGACGTCGGCTGTGGAGGAGGCTTCCCTCTTCTCCCCTTGGCCATCGTCCGCCCCGATTTGGATCTGACGGGTCTCGACAGCACCGAAAAGAAGATCCGCTACGTACAGAACACAGCAAATGAACTCGGCCTCCGTATCAACGGCATCAGTGCCCGCGCCGAAGACCTTGCCAAAGATCCCGCACACCGTGAAAAGTATGATGTTTCCATCAGCCGCGCTGTAGCCAGACTCAACCTGCTGGACGAGCTCTGCATTCCCTTCGTAAAGCTCGGCGGCGAATTTATAGCCCTGAAAGGAGCCGCCGGTATCGACGAAGTGCAAGAAGCCAACAACGGAATTCAAAAATTAGGCGGTCAAATCAAAGAATCCCCCGAATACGAGCTACACACAACAACCGAAGCAGAAAAACGCTTCGTAATCCGCGTGTCAAAAGTCCAACCCACCCCAAAAGAATTTCCCAGAGCCTTCGGTGCAATCAAAAAAAGACCCTTATAAAAAACAGTCGGTGTTTTGTGAACCCATTTCACAAAACACCGACTTATTTTGTTTCACGTGAAACACTCCCAAAACGTTCCACGTGAAACACTCCCAAAACGTTCCACGTGAAACACTCCCAAAACGTTCCACGTGAAACACTCCCAAAACGTTCCATGTGAAACACTCCCAAAACGTTCCATGTGAAACACTCCCAAAACGTTCCATGTGAAACACTCCCAAAACGTTCCACGTGAAACACTTCCAAAACGTTCCACGTGAAACACTTCCAAAACGTTCCACGTGAAACACTTCCAAAACGTTCCACGTGAAACACAGTCCAAATATTAAAAAACTGCTGTGTGTCAAATATAGGGTTTGTCTATGTGTGTATCATGTGAATAAAAAAGAAAATTTCAGGAAAACAGGATTTTCGACAGAAAAGCTCTTGAAAAATCAAGCAAAATGTGCTATACTATTCACAAAAGAAAATATAGGAGGATACCTTCATGGGAAAGATTATATCTTTCGCAAACCAGAAGGGCGGCGAGGGCAAAACCACATCGGCTGAGAATATTGCCGCCTCTCTGGGCATTCTGGGTTACAAGACTCTGCTTGTAGATCTGGATCCCCAGGGTAACGCCACCAGCGGCGTCGGTATTGCGAAAAAAGGACTGAAATGTACCATTAAAAACGTTCTGATGCGGGAAAGTACCGCAAAAGAAGCCATTATTGAGACGGATTTTGAAAATCTGCATGTGATTCCTTCAAACATGAGCCTGGCAGGTACGGAATTCGACCTGCTGCAGGACGACGATGCCGAACCCTGGAGCATTATGAAAAACGCTCTCTCGGAGGTTCGGGATCAGTATGACTACATCATCGTGGATTGCCCTCCTTCGCTCGGTATGCTGACCGTAAACTCTCTGTCCGCCAGCGACGGTGTCGTGATCCCTATGCAGTGCGAATTCTATGCTCTGGAGGGTCTGTCTCAGCTGATGATCACCATCGGTAAGATCAAAACCCACTACAACGCAGGCCTTACCGTCACCGGTATCCTGTTGACCATGTATTCAAACCGCCTGCTTCTGACACAGCAGGTTAAAAACGAGCTGAAAAAGCACTACGCCGGTAAGTTGTTCGAAACCCACATCTCCCGCGGTGTCAAGTTGTCCGAGGCTCCCGGCTTCGGTATGCCCGTGTACTACCACGATAAGCGCGGAAAGGGAACCAACGAGTATCTGGCCGTAGCTAACGAGCTGGCCACCCGAATTTAAGGAAAGGAAGATCGAAACATGGCAAAAAAACAGGCATTGGGACGTGATTTCTATTCGCTTTTGGATGACAACATGATGGAAGGCGCGCAAAACGCCAAAACAACCATCAAAATCAGCCGCATCTCCCCCCGCAGCGACCAGCCCCGCAAGAGCTTCGACGAAAACGCCCTCCAAATGCTGGCAGATTCCATCAGAGAGCACGGCGTGATCCAACCCATCGCTGTCCGTGAGATCGGCGCGCTGAGTGAGAACTACGAGATCATCGCCGGCGAAAGACGCTGGAGAGCCGCCAAAATGGCAGGTCTTGATGAAATTCCTGCCATTGTCCTCACCGGTGATGACCTCAAAATCGCCGAAATCTCCCTGATTGAGAACATCCAACGCCAGGATCTGAACCCTATTGAAGAGGCGCTGGCCTATAAGGCTCTGATCGAGCGATTCGGTCTGAAGCAGGAAGAGGTCGCCCGTCAGGTGGGCAAGAGCCGCTCTGCGGTGGCCAATATGCTCCGCCTTCTGGAGCTTTCTGACGAGGTTTTGATCATGGTACAGGACGGCAAACTGTCCATGGGTCATGCGAGAGCCCTTCTTGGCCTCAATGATGAGGATAAAATGCTGCCTTTGGCACAGACGATCGTAGAGCGTGAACTCTCCGTCCGCGAGGTGGAGGCACTGGTTCGCAAGTATAATGCTGTCGAGGAGGAGCTTTCCGAGGCTGACGAAGATCACGGCACGACCCAAAGACGTATCTACATGAAGGAGCTGGAGGATCGTACCCGAACCGCTCTGGGCCGCAAGGTGAAGATCCACGAGAGCGCGAGAAAAAAGACCGTAGAGCTCTCCTTCGAGGATGACGAGGATCTGGCAAATCTGCTGAAAACCCTTGTCGGACAAGACATTTTTGATTAATTACATACCACAGAAAAGGAAGGTAAAACACCATGCTGGATATCAAGTATATCAGAGAAAATCCCGAAGAGGTCATTGCCCGTCTGCTGATCAAGGGTAAGGATGCCCGCGCCGATATTGAGGCCATTCTGGCTCTGGACGTGGAGAGACGTACCCTCATCACCGAGACCGAGACCATCAAGGCCGAGCAGAACAAGATGAACAAGCTCATTCCTCAGTACAAGAAGGAGGGCAAGGACGTTGCCCCTATTTTCGCTGAGATGAAGACCATGTCCAATAAGACCAAGGAGATCGACGAGAAGTTGAAGGAGGTGGAGGCCAAGCAGACCGACATCATGCTGGGTCTGCCCAACCTGCCCGATCCCGACCTGCTGCCCGGCGGCAAGGAGAACAACCAGCCTCTCCGCTACTGGGGGGAGCCCAGAACCTTTGATTTCGAGCCCAAGCACCACGTGGATCTCTGCACCGACCTGGGTCTCATTGACTACGATCGCGGCACCAAGCTGGCCGGCTCCGGCTTCTGGATCTACCGCGGTATGGGTGCCCGTCTGGAGTGGGCTCTGCTCAATTACTTCATCGATACCCACCTGGCAGACGGCTACGAACTGATCCTGCCTCCCCACATGCTGGAGTACGAGTGCGGTCTGACCGCCGGTCAGTTCCCCAAGTTTGCCGATGAGGTCTACAAGATCGAAAACCCCACCGACAACCGCATGCACTACATGCTCCCCACCGCCGAGGCCGCTCTGGCGTCTCTGTACCGTAACGAGATCCTCACCGAGGCCGATCTGCCCAAGAAGCTGGTCTCCTACACCCCCTGCTTCCGCCGCGAGGCAGGCTCCTACCGCTCCGACGAGCGAGGAATGGTGCGCGGACACCAGTTCAACAAGGTGGAAATGTTCCAGTTTACCCTGCCCGAGCAGTCTGATGCCGCCTTCGACGAGCTGGTGACCAAGGCCGAGGCTCTGGTGGCCGGTCTGGGCTTCCATTTCCGTACCGTAAAGCTGGCCGCTGAGGATTGCTCCGCATCCATGGCCAGAACCTACGACATCGAGATCCAGATCCCCTCTATGAATGGCTACAAGGAGGTCTCCTCCGTCTCCAATGCCCGTGATTACCAGGCTCGCCGCGGTATGATGCGTGTCAAGCGCGCAAACGGCAAGACCGAGTACCTCCACACCCTCAACGGCTCGGGTCTGGCAACCAGCCGTATTCTGCCCGCTCTCGTAGAGCAGAATCAGAATGCCGACGGCAGCATCAACGTGCCCGACGTCCTGAAAAAGTACCTCGGCGTGG
>JAZOOM010000173.1:0-5294 GCA_045655025.1 Eubacteriales bacterium
CGGAGGGAGGACAGGGAGAAGACCTGGAATCCGCCGCTGTCGGTGAGAATGGGCTTGGGCCAATTCATGAACTTGTGGAGGCCGCCCATGTCGTAGATGAGCTTGTCGCCGGGGCGGATGTGGAGGTGGTAGGTGTTGGACAGCTCTACCTGACAGTCAACGTCATTCAAGAGCTCCATGGTGGATACACCGCCCTTGATGGCGGCGCAGGTGCCCACGTTCATGAAAACGGGGGTCTGGATGTCACCGTGAACGGTGTGGAGCACGCCTCTGCGGGCGCGTCCGTCGGTTGCGAGAATCGTAAACATCGGTTCCTCTTTCTTGGCTTGTCACAATGCAATGTGAGGCCGGTTGTAATGTATTAAGTTTGGGAGAGCGAGAGAACGTGCCTCCGGCGGCTCAAACCCTTTTTGAAAAAAGGGTTTGAGAATCCCAAAAACTTTCAAAAATAATTTTCATATGAGGTTATGAGGTATCATATCCCCAAAAATCGGGCGACAGATTCCCATAAGTATTCCTCGTCATGGTCGATATTCATTTCGGCTTTCATTCTGTTCACAGTTTGTAAGCATTCCATGGCGTAATGTCGACCGGTTTTCATGATATTCATGCAGGCTCTTGCCCACACATTTCCCTTTTCAATCAAGCCGCTTTCGGAAAACTCCTTGACTGCGCTTTCAATATTGTACTCTACGCCGACAAGCTGTGATATCCATTCTGTTCCTGTATATTCAATAACAGCAAACTCCGCTTTTGTTCCACCTTGCACATTGAGCCCTACCGAACCGCCATTGACAATTCGTTTCCCCTGTTTCTCATGAATAAATGATTTATGGGAGTGCGCACATAAGAGCAGATTTGTTTTCATAGTGGAAAATGTTTCCTCCCACTCGGGAGAATCGGGCAAGAGCAAGCAACGGTTGGTTTGCAGGGAGCCATGACATATTTCAAAACTTTCTGCACCATGGGTATGTACCATCATACTTTCGGGCATACGCTGAAACCATTCGATATCTTCCAAGGTCAGATGCTCATAGGTATAAAGTAACGAACCGTATCTTGAGCCATATGCCCAATCATCGTTTGGATTCAAGTGATGTGAGATCATATAATCCTCACGGTTGCCTCGTACAAAATAAGTATGATACTTTTCCTGCGTGCTTTTTAACAGCTTGATCGTCTTTTCGGGATAGGGACAATCGGTGATATAGTCACCTAAAAACACAATGGTTTTGATATTCATTTTTTCAATCTGTTCAAGACAGGCTTCAAGGGCAAAATGGTTGCCATGAATATCGCCAAGTGCGGCTATTTTCATGTTGTTGGCTCCTTTTTCAATCACTTTACAAACCAACAGTAGTCCAAAATAATATTCCCCTCTCCATCGGGCGCAGTATACCGCGGGCAGGTGCAATTCTCAAAGCACCACTCCGCCCCGTCGGCGTCCTGCCAGACGGTCATGCCCATTTCCTCAATGGCGGGGCGGCACTGACCGCACAGGGAGTGGACTTCTCCCTCTTTACCGTAGATCCAGCAAGTGCCGAGGTCTGCGGTAGCGGGAAAATCCATATAGTCAAAGCCCTCGGGGATGGGGGTGTCGGCGGGGGTGAACATACCCAGCCAGTATTGCCACGGCTCGCCGTCCTTGTGGCGTTCCAAACCAATATAGCCGCCGCCGTTTTCCCAGATGGCGGTGATCTTGTCCACACCGCCCATGGCGGACTCTACGGCGTCGAACCAGCCGTTCGAGAACCACTCGCCCCAATGGCCGCCGACCTCAAAGTAACGCTTGCCGATGAAGCGGAGGGCGGGGGTGGGGTCGCGGAAAATCTTTTGTATGGTAGGCATATTTATTCTCCTTCCGTCAAAAAACGAATATCCTGTGCAAACTCATTGGTCTGCCAATCCATCTCATCCTTGGCAAGCCGCTTTCCGTCGCGGTAAACCCCATCCACAGTAACATTTCTGACGGCATGCTCCTCATCCAACCCCACAAACCAGACCGCGGGCTTAGGCACGTCCCCATCGGTGAGGATCTGAATATTACGGAAGGTGATATCGTGGATGCACCCGTTCAGCCCGTCCTTGGCAAACAGCCCCGAGCGGAGGATGGGGGCGGCCAGCAGGAAGGGATGGCGTACAGGGGTCGCGGGGGTGAAGGGGGCGGTCATGTCGTGCTGGAAGGTGTCGGGAAGCTGGTGCTTGGTGTACTCACAGCGGATATCCTCGAAGGTCACGCCGTAGATCTCGGCGCGGTTGTGGTGCTGGATATCGCAGAAGACGGTGGAGCCGTGGATGCAGTCGCAGTCGCGGAAGACGATATCGTGGTAGGCGGGGGCGTTGGTCTCCGCGCCGATCTCCAGATTCCGTCCCCAGTCGCACCACGTCACGCAGTTCTCCACGAGGATGTTCTCCATGTCCCACTCGTCCCAGCCCGCGATGCCCTTGAGGACGATGCAATCGTCGAAGTCGCGCAAGAAGCAGTTCCGGATCACGGCATTGCGGCAATTGAACAGGTCGATGCCGTCGGCGTTGTACCGCCACATACCAATGGTCTTGATGTTGTCGATCACCATTCCATCGCAGTTTGCGGGAATGAGGGCGAAGGTGGAGGCATCCCGCAGGGTCACGCCCTCCACGCGGATATTTTTGCATCGGTAGAAGCGGAGGATGCCGTCCAGCACTCGGATCTCTTTCAGATACGAAAAGAATTCCTCCCGCTCCGTGGGGATACGGCCGTAGTAGTTCAGGGGCAACAGGTTATCGCCGCTGATCCGCTTCTCACGGCTTCCGTCGATCACGCCATAGCCGCAGACCGTGATATTCTCGGCATCCAGCGCGACGAAGGAGCCATAGATCACGGCATCGCGGTCGATGATGACCGTAGTATCCGAAAGTAGCTCCACACGTCCGATCTCATGAACGCCCGCGCCGTAGCGGAGGACAATCCTCGCGCCATTTGCGTAAGCCTCAAAATCGGTTACGGGATCGAAGAAAATATGCAGAGCATTGTGGAAGCCGTCGGCCTCTACGGTATAGGCACCGGGAGTGGTCAGGGTGAAAGTAGCGGTGCTTCCCTGCACCTCGGCGGTGATTCCCTTGGACAAGGGGCGCACCAGCACCTCGGCGGGGGCGGTCTCATAGGTAACGGTGACCGTCACGGCCTCGTCGGAGGAAAAGGACAGGACGGGGGCAAGCTCGGTCTGGTCAAGGGGTCTCTGCATCCCCGGCCACGTGGTGTTGTAGGGCATGGCCGACACGCGGGCGGCGGGAGTTTTCACAGGGGTGCCGTTGACTGTGACCGAGATTCGGGTGTAAAGAGCCTCGCTCGCGGGGGGATTCGTCAAAATCAGCATGATGGTTTCCTTCCTTATCTGTTTCTGAAGTCAGCATCTCTCAAACTGATGATCGATATTTCTCTTCTTCATCTCCATCGCCACGGGTCTGCCGTGAGGACAGAAGGTAATATCGGGGATCTCCATGAGCTTGTCCACCAGCCATTGGATGTGCTCGGGTGGATAGTCCCGTCCCGCCTTAATGGCGGCCTTACAGGAAGCTTGGTAGAGGGCTTTTTCAAAGAGGATATCGCGGGTGAGCTTGGCGGTGTCCACGCCGTTTTTGAGCTGCTCGGCAATGGTGGCCAGCATATCCGGTACTGCCCCCGGCTCGACACCGCTGGGGATGCTGTCCACGCGGACGGTATTGCGGAGGCAGGAGTAGGAGAATCCCACGGCCTCCAGCTCGTGACGGTAGGTGTCCAGAAGTCCTACCTCCTCGCTCATGAGCATGATCTCAATGGAGAGCAGGAGTAGCTGGGAATCCACGGACTTGTCCTTCATATTGGCCTTGAGCTGTTCAAAAATGATCCGCTCGTGGGCGGCGTGCTTGTCGATGAGGAGCATGCGATCCCCTTGCTCCACGATGACGTAGGAGTGGAAGAGCTCGCCCACCATGCGGTAGGGGGGAATTTCGGACTTGGCCTCGGAGGCTGGGAAATCTGTGGGGACAGGGGCATGATGACGAGGAATCTCCACGGGAGTGGAAATCGGGGCATCGGGGACGGCGATCTCCACGGGCGTAGGGATCGGCTCGTCGGGGACGCGGGTTTCAACGACGGTTGGAATCGGGGCGTCGGAGGACTCGGCCTCTACCGTGGATTGTACGGCAGACTCTGCGGGGAGCGGCACGTCACCAAACAGAGCTTTGGCCTCAGCCTCGTACACGTCCATGGGGATCTCCTCGGAAGGCGGTGGGGCATCGTGGGATGCGGCCTTGACCTCTTCCGCTGAAATGGAAGGCGCGTGAGGAGCTACGGGAGGCACAGCGGCGGCCGTTCCCTTTTCCGCGGTGGGCTTCTGAGTGCGACCACTATGACCGCGGTCAGAGTGACCGCGGTTGACATAGTAATTGATGTAATCCTCCGCCGTCATGCGCTCCTGAGGCGGGTTTGCCACCGTCTTCGGGGTGCTGTTCGGAACCTCCAAAGGCTTGGGGGAGGTCGGCATATCCATGGTGATCTGACGCTTGCCCAAGGATTGAGGCCGCTCGGTCTCAATGGGACGGGTCATGTCCGATACACGGCCGCCACCGGGGGCGATGGGCTTTTTCTCGGGAGCGGCAAACTCGGGTCTGGTCACGTTCTGCTCCAAAGCCTGTCGGACGGCGTAATAGACCGCCTCGAACACGGGCTTTTCGTTGGAGAACTTCACCTCCAGCTTGGCAGGATGCACGTTGACGTCCACGCGGGCGGGGTTGAGGTGAATATTCATGACACAGCAGGGATATTTCTCGGGGGGGATGTAGGATACAAAGGCCTGCTCCAAAGCCGCCTGTGCGGTGCGGCTGCGGACGAAACGGTTGTTGATGAAGAAATTCTGGCCGTTGCGGTTGGCCTTGACGTTATCCGAGCGGCCGATAAAGCCCGTGATGCGGATGCCCTCATGCTCGCTGTCCAGAGGCAGGAGGCGGGAGGCGAAGTCCTTGCCGAATACCGCCCAAATGGCGCTTTTCAGTTGACCGTCCCCCGCAGTTTCCAGCTTGGTCACGCCGTCTACGATGAGGCGGACGGCGATTTCGGGGTGGGACAGAGCCACACGCTCCACGTTGGCGGAGACCGCCATGGACTCGGTGGCATCCCGCTTGAGGAATTTGCGGCGGGCGGGGACATTGGAGAAGAGATTCTCCACGATGATGGTGGTGCCGTCACGGCAACCCCGCTCGGAGATACCCACCATCTGACCGCCCTTGATCTCCAGCATAGCCCCCATCTCGTCCTCGGGGCGCTTGGACATGAT
>JAZOOM010000174.1:0-2935 GCA_045655025.1 Eubacteriales bacterium
GGCTGCGGCAAGGTGGGACAAACCCTGGCCGAGCAGTTGAACGAAAAAGGCAACAATATCACCGTGATCGACATCAATGCCGCCCGCCTTGCGGAGGTGACGGCCAATCTGGATGTCATGGGCGTAGTGGGCAACGGCGCCACCCACACGGTTCAGGAGGAGGCGGGCATCGACCAGACCGACCTGCTCATTGCGGTGACGGGATCCGACGAGCTGAACCTGCTCTGCTGCCTCATCGCCAAGAAATCCGGCAACTGCCGTACCATCGCCCGGGTGAAGAATCCCGCTTACAGCTCCGAGGCGGGCTATTTTAAGGACGAGTTGGGACTGGCTATGGTCATCAACCCCGAGTATGCCGCCGCCACCGAGATCGCCCGGGTGCTCCGCTTCCCTTCGGCCATCCGCATTGATACCTTTGCCCACGGACGGGTGGAGCTGTTCAAGTACAAGATCCCCGAGGGAAGCCGCCTGTCGGGTATGGCCGTGAAGGACGTGGTGGCCAAGCTGGGCTGTGACGTGCTGGTCTGCACCGTGGAGCGGGGGGACGAAGCGTATATAGCCAACGGTAATTTCATTTTTGCAGAGAAGGATATCATCTCGGTCATCGCCTCGCCTCGGAACGCCTCCGAATTCTTCAAGGCCATCGGCTACCGCAATCGCGCCGTAAAAGATGTGATGGTGGTGGGCGGCGGCGAGACCTCTCAGTACCTGTGCAGTATCCTCCGCCGTTCGGGCATCTCCATCAAACTCATTGAGCGAGATCTCCGCCGCTGCGACGAGCTCTGCGTTAAGTTCCCCGAGGTGGACGTCACTCAGGGTGACGCCTCGGATCAGGCGTTGCTTTTGGAGGAGGGCATCCAGACGACGGGTGCTTTCGTGGCCCTCACGGGGCTGGACGAGGAGAACATTCTCCTCTCCCTCTTTGCCAAGAGTCAGGGCGCTTCCAAGGTGGTCACCAAGATCAACCGCATCGCCTTTGACGACGTCATCAAGCATTTGGATCTGGATTCCACCATCTACCCCAAGAATATCACCGCCGACGGTATCCTGCGCTACGTTCGCGCCATGAAAAGCTCCGAGGGCAGCAGTATGGAGACCCTGTACAGCGTCATCCCGGGCAAAGTAGAGGCTTCGGAATACACCGTGGGGGAGGGCTCTCCCGTTACCGATATTCCATTGATGAAAATGGAGAAGAAGCCGGATATCCTGATCGCCGCCATCATTCGCGGCGGACGGGTCATCATTCCCCGAGGAAGCGATGTGATCCTCCCCGGAGACAGTGTTGTGGTGGTCTCCCGAGCCAAGGCTATTGACGACATCGGAGACATTCTGCTGTAAGGAGTGGAATATGAACTATAAAATGATCCGCAATATTCTGGGATGGCTCCTTCTGTTTGAGTGTGGCTTCATGGCCGTCCCTGCTGTTACCGCTGTGATCTACGGGGAGCGGGAAGTGTGGAGCTTTCTTGTGACCATGCTTCTCTGCGGCAGTATCGGTGGCCTTTGCGTGTGGAACAGGCCCAAAAGCTCGGTGCTCTACGCCCGCGATGGATTCGTCATCGTCTCCCTGTCCTGGATCTTCCTCTCCCTGTTCGGCGCGATCCCTTTTTTCATCTCGGGGGTGATCCCAAACTACTTGGATGCCGTATTTGAGACGGTGTCGGGCTTTACCACCACGGGTGCCTCCATTCTGTCCGAGGTGGAATCCCTCCCCAAATGCATGCTCATGTGGCGAAGCTTTACCCACTGGGTGGGCGGCATGGGCGTGCTGGTCTTCATCATGGCCTTTATGCCCCTGTCGGGCGGACAGAATATGCACATCATGAAGGCGGAAAGCCCCGGCCCCTCGGTTTCTAAGCTGGTACCCCGCGTTCGTACCACGGCACTCATTCTGTATTCTATCTATCTGGTCATGACTCTTTTGCAGTTCATTCTGCTGCTGTGTGGGGGCATGAATGCCTTTGAGGCCTTGTGTATCGCTTTCGGTACAGCGGGAACGGGTGGCTTTGGCGTGCTCAACGACAGTATGGCGAGTTGTTCTCCCTACATACAGTGGGTCGTGACGATCTTCATGCTCCTGTTTTCGGTGAACTTCTCTTGCTACTATCTGTTCCTGATCCGCCGTTTCAAGGATGCATTCAACGCAGAGCTGCGCAACTTTATCGTGGTCGTGTGTTCGGTGATCCTCATTGTAACGCTGAACGTGCGCGGTCTTTTCGACACGCTGGGGGATGCGCTCCGCCACGTATCCTTTACCGTTGCCTCCCTGATCTCAACCACGGGCTTTGCCACCGAAAATTTCGACACGTGGCCTGAGCTGTCACGCGCTCTCTTGGTTTTGATCATGTTCATTGGTGCCTGTGCGGGATCTACGGGCGGCGGACTGAAGGTATCCCGCCTCATGATGCTGATTCGCGGAGCCATGAACGAGATCGGTATGCTCATTCATCCGCGCCGTGTCAAGCGAATCACCATAGACGGCCATCCCATTGAGCCCGAGGTGGTGCGCGCCACGAACGTGTACATGATGTGGTACGTGCTGGTGTTCGTCGCTTCGGTCATTCTCATTTCCTTTGATGACCATGATCTTGTCACCAATTTCACGGCGGTCACGGCCACCCTAAACAACATTGGCCCGGGTCTGGGTTTGGTGGGCCCGACGGGGAACTTTGCTTTCTTCTCCATCCCTTCTAAATTGGTTTTGATGTTCGATATGCTGGCGGGACGCTTGGAGCTGTTCCCTATGATCGTGCTGTTTGCGCCCTCTACCTGGAAAAAGTAATTATTATGATCTCCTGTCCCTTTGGGCAGGGGATCGTTTTTGTGTTGGAAAGGATTTCAAATTTGGGTTTGTCGGGCTGTTGGGTTGCGGCTGTGTGGGGGTGCAGGGGCGCAGCCCCTGCACCCAAAGGGGGGGCCGGCAGTGCCGAGGGCG
>JAZOOM010000175.1:0-3560 GCA_045655025.1 Eubacteriales bacterium
TGTTGTAAAGCCTTGAACCACGCTATTTCGTGCAAGCTCGATAATCTCTATAATGCTTTTGATGATACTATTCTTTTTAATTTAATAGGCTGTACCTCCTGTTAGCACACAACAATACCACAGAAGGGGACGAAAGACCAGTCCTTTTTCGAAAAAAGCCAACTTTTCAGTCGGGCGTTTTCTTTGACTACTGCACCGCAAAATTTGCATTTTGAGCAGAGGCCTTGCAATCATTTTGAATGTATGCTATACTATTGGCAGAAGAAGCGATGAAATGCTTCTTCTATCAGGTGCGCGAGTTCCCGTATAAATCGGCTCTGACCACACCTTTGACCATCTACGGCTTCGGACTACGTGGACGCAGTGTGCTATGAAGCCTTGGAAAGCACCGATTTTCGATACGAAAGCATTGAAAATCACCCGAAAGTGCTTATTTTACAAGGCTTTTACGATTCGTCGGCCACCGAGTAGCACTCGGCGTAGATGACACGGATCTTGGTGCCGGCCTTGGCTTTCAGGGAAAGACGGATCTTGGCGGTGGTGTACTTGACCGAATCAAACTCCGCAAAGCCCTCTCCGCGGCGGACGGGCACCATGTTCTTGGGCTCCTCGGTCTCCATCTGCGGGATGGGACGGGGAGACATGATGTATGGGTCGTTGAGACCGAAAATGTTGAAGCACTTCTTGTCCAAAAGAGGCTCATAGAAAAGCTTTACGGTCACGGGAACAGGGGTGGATCCTCCCGACCACGCTTCGAAGGGAGGGATGGAGCGATGGACACCCGGGCCGAACGTGAACGCGCAGGCATCCTCTCGGGTGCAGACCCAGGACTCGTCGGTTTTCAATGCCACCGTCTGACCGTCGGCGGACAAAAGACCGTCGAACCAGAACGCGGGATGGGAGCGGCGGAACACCGAAATGAAATACTCCTCGGTGACGTAGAGCACCTTGGCGGTGAGGATGTTCTTACCCTCCACTAAGTAGGGGGTCAGATCCTCGGTCTCATAGTAGGTCACGTACTGAGACCCCTGACAGGGACCCTCGCAGACCAAATGACCGTTGAGGAAAAGCTGGTAACGGGTATCGCCGCAGGAGGATGCGGTCAGAGTCGCGCCCTTGGGGGCATCGAATTCCTTTTCAAAATAGTAGAATCGGGGAGCTGACGGCATTTCGTCAGCGCGGATCCAATGGCTCATGGCAAATTCCTTTCGGGATGGAAGTATTCCGATATTTGGTAAAATATCATAGAATATTATACCTAAGGGAGGGGATTTTGTCAATGATTTTGCAAAAACTTCTCGCGTTTTTCCGCAATTCTCTTGACAAAGGGCTGTGGCGCGGGTATAATGGGGGTACAAAATCCGAAAGGAAGGTTCACGATCATGCTGTTTTCCTGTCAGACCAGTTACCTTGCGTCCCGTTTCGGTATTGAGACGGCCACGGATATGCTGATCCGTGCCGGCTATACGGCTGTGGATCTGTCTGCCTTTGGCAACAATGCCTACATGTTCACCGAGAACTGGCAGGAGACTGCCCGATCTCTTCGCGCCCGTGCCGAGGCTCAGGGCGCGTGCTTCAATCAGGCTCACGCCCCCTTTGGCGGAGGATACGATCATTATACAGGCGTGCTGATCCCCACCTTTCCCCGCGTGTTCGCCTTCTGTGAGCTGTTGGGTGTCAGACAAATCGTGGTGCACCCGCTCCAAAAGGGACGCTACTATGGTCGGGAGAAGGAGCTGTTCAACATGAACATGGACTTCTACCGTTCCTTGATCCCCCTATCCGAAAAGCACGGTATCAAGATCGCCATTGAGAATATGTGGCAGACCCATCCCGTTACTCACCGCATCTGCGATGACGTTTGCGCCAATCCCCATGAGCTGGCGGCATACTATGATACGCTGAACGATCCCGAGCATTTTACCGTTTGCTTGGATATTGGTCACGTGGCCCTGTGCGGCCGTGAGCCCGAGGATGCTATCCGCATTCTGGGGCACGACCGTCTGGGGGCGCTTCACGTCCACGACGTGGATTACGTCAGCGATCTGCATACCGTTCCTTACCTGGGACGGATCAACTGGCAAAACGTGCTGGAGGCGCTGGCCGCCATTGACTACAAGGGAGAATTCACCATGGAATCCGACGCGTTTCTGGCTCGCTACCCCGAGGACATGCTCCCCCTTGCCACCCGCTTCATGGCCGATACCACCAAGTACCTGGCCGATAAACTGGATGCCATGCTGCGCAAGTGATCTTGTTCTGCCCGAATAGCGGAGCGCAGACACGAATAGAACGCGAAAAAACCACCGGCTTTCGTCGGTGGTTTTTCCGGTTGTTATGAAAGGACATTTTGCAATGCCTGTTATCGCACGGAGCGTGATAACCAATGGAAATGGAAGGTGGCTTATCTCTGCTTGGCCAGGAAGAAGAGTGCCATGGTGCCGGGGCCGGAGTGCGCGCCGATGACGGTGCCCACGTTCGTGATGATCTGAACGTCGTTGCCGCCCTGAGCGCGGATCATGTCGGCCAGAGCCTTAGCGTCCTCCTCGCAGTCACCGTGGGAGATGAAGAAGGTGCCGCCTGCAACGTCCTCGGCGGTTTCGATGAGCTTGTCGGCCAGAGCCTTCAGGGAAGCCTTACGGCCGCGGATGGTGCCGACCTTGATGAGGTGACCTTCGTCGTCCACGTGCATGACGGGCTTGATGTTGAGCATACCGCCCACCAGAGCCACGGCAGGGGACACACGGCCGCCTCGCTTGAGGTAGACCAGATCCTCAACGGTGAACCAGTGAGCCAAACGGGGGATCAGAGACTCGGCATAAGCGGCGGCCTCCTCCAGAGTAGCGCCCTCATTCTTGCGATCCAGAACCAGCTTGACCAGCAGACCCTCACCGGCAGAGGCGCAGAGGGTATCGATGGTGATGATCTTGCGATCGGGGTACTGCGCGGCCAGATCCTCGGCGGCCAGCTTGCCTTGCTGGTAGGTGGTGGAAAGACCCGAGGAGAAGCCTAAATAAAGGACGTCCTGCCCCTGCTTCAGCACAGGCTCGAAGGCGGTGCGGAAGGTCTCTGCATTGACGGCATTGGTTTTGGCCACATGGCCGTCGCGCATATTTTGGTAGAACTCCTTAATGGGCATATCGTCATTGAGGTAGTCACGGTCGATGTGATCGAAGCGGAAGGCCAGGCTTACGCAGTGAACGCCCCACTCGGCAAGCAGAGAGGGAACAATATCGCAGGCAGAATCGGTGAAGATAACGTAGTTGTTCATGAAAAGATCTCCTTTGTGGGATGCCCATGAGATCGGGCTTTTGACGGGAATATTATACACCTATTTCCTCCGTATGTCAAGAAACTGTGCTGATTTTTTGGTAAACGGTTGGTAGAATTTCGGTAGAAATCCTGTAAATCCCCACTCTACCGGCAGTAGAGTGGGGATTTTTCAAAATCCGACAATTGGCTTGGAATGCTGAAAAACGTTGTGAAATAAAGAAAAGTACTTGACAAATGAGAAAAATTATGCTATACTGACAGTAGAAATTGTAAAATCAACAATTGAA
>JAZOOM010000176.1:0-3939 GCA_045655025.1 Eubacteriales bacterium
TCAACGGCGGCAGCCTCTCCACCGCCGACAAGGCCGACTGGGAGAAGGTCTCCCCCGCCTTCACCGACGTGGTGGGCGACACCGACCTCCGCAGCTTCGGCTCCTTCACCTATGAGTTCCTCTACGTAAACGGCACCGCCCGCAACGACCTGGACACCGCCAAGGTCTCCCAGGATGCCGACTACCTCTACTTCCACATCACCACCGCCACGCCCCTCATCACCGTGGATGACGAGCTGTGGATGAACCTCTACGTGGATGCCGACGGAAATCCCGCCACGGGCTGGGAGGGCTTCGACTATCTCATCAACCGCTCCCGTACCGATAAGACCGTTTCCGTTGAGAAGTTCGTGGACGGCAAATGGGTATTCGAGACCGTAGGCGAGGCTGAGTACACCCTCGGTGAGACCTCCATGACCGTCAAGGTGGCCAAGACTACGCTGGGTCACAAGGCAGGCGACACCGTTTCCCTGAACTTCAAGTGGGCAGACAACGCCGATATCCGCGGCGATATCATGGCCTTCATGGAGCTGGGCGACGCCGCCCCCAACGACCGCTTCGTCTTCGCCTACACCGCCTCCACCACCGAGGACGAGCGGAACACGGCGGATGAAACCGAGTCCGACACCACCGCCGAGACTCCTGACGACGGTGAAACCGCGGAGCCCACCGCTCCCGTCACCGAGGCTCCCACCGAGCCCGTCACCGAGCCCCCCAAGAAGAAGGGCTGTAAGTCTGCCGTCTCCGCCTCGGCAGGCATCCTCGCAGCCGCTGTCCTCGGCGCTATCCCCTGCATCAAGCGCCAAAAGAAGGACGAGTAAATTCCACCTACGCACCCCGCCTCGGCGGGTTACATTTTTTGTGGGAATTTCATTGAATATTCCGCAAAAGCTCTTTACATTTTGGACAGTTTCCTGTATAATAAGAGTATCCTGAACCCCAAGGAGGCTTTCCATGAACATCCGTCTTCTCTTTCCCGACGGCACTCCCCTCCCCTTGACTCCCTCGGTTGAAGCCAACGGCCTGACCGTTACCCATACCCTTGAGAACGACATCCACACCCTCATCCTCACCGCCTCCCGCGCGGGGATCTGCCCCGAGGCTCTGGAGGTGTCCTTCCCCCTCCCCGCCCCGCTCCTTGATCCTCCGGACGAGGTGCTGGTCTACGACAACGCCGCCCATACCAACGACGTGTCCGACGTTACCCCCTACACCTCCTTCCGCGAGAAGGGGCACGAATTCGCCGAGCTGGCCGTGTTCAAGAATCGGACAAGCGGCGCGACCTTCCTCGCGGGCCTCTGCACCGCCCACCGCTTCTGGTCGGCCATCTTTTTGCGGGACGGTACTGTCACCTTCCGCTTCGAGCTGGAGGGGCGTGAGCTGACCGTGGGCGAGGCCTACGTCATGGAGCGTTTCATGGTGGCCGTGGGTGTCCCCAACAGCGAGAACGCCCTGCTGGAAGCCTATGCCGACGGGGTGGCGGTGCTCAACAACTGCATCCCCACAGGCGATCTCCCCGTGGGCTGGTGCTCCTGGTCCTGCTTCTACGGCGACGTGACCGAGGAGCGCATCCGCACCGCCGCGGATATGCAGATCATGTATGCCCATGAGGGTGGTCCCAACCTCATCCAGATCCACGACGGCTGGCAGAGACGCGGCCCCTTCTGCGGCGAGTGGGTCACGGATGAAGCCAAATTCCCCGAGGGCATGGCCGCCGCCTCTGAGTACGTCCGCGAGCTGGGGCTGACCTTCGGTCTGTGGCTGGCTCCCCTCCTGCTGGACGATCGGTCGGAGTATTATGAGAGCCTCAAGCACCTGTCCATGCCCGATATTACGCTGGGGGAGCATTACCACCCCTTCAATCTGGGTGATCCCGCCTACCACGATCACCTGCGCAAGACCTTCCGCCGCATGGTGGATGAGTTCGGAGCCACCTACTTCAAGCTGGACTTTCTCGCCGCCGCCGTCCGCTTCTTCAACGGCCGAGGCCGATTCGTGCGCTTCCCCGACGGCTACTGCATCGAGGTGCAGAGAAAGGCTCTCCAAGTGATCCGCGACACCGTAGGAAGCGACGTGTTCCTGCTGGCCTGCGGCGCCCAGACCTTACTCGGCGCGGGCATTTTCAACGGCGCCCGTATGTCCTGCGACATCATCTGGGGCAAGAACAAGAGCTTCCCCACCTACTGGCAGATCATGCAGAACTGCCTCCACACCGTGGGCTGGCGGTACTTCTACCACCGCAAGGTCTACGTGAATGACCCCGACGGGCTGGTGCTCCGCGACTGGGACAGAGGCGACGGCTTCAACTGCACCTGGTCGGAGGCAGAGCTTTGGACGGTGGCCATCGCCATGTCGGGCGGTTCGGTGCTGTCCAACGACGAGCTGGAAAAGCTCAGCGACGCCCGCCGCGCCCTCTACACGTCCTGCCTGCCCCCGCTGGATATTCCCTGCCGTCCCGTGGACTACTTTGAGCGTCCCGCACCTACGGCCTACGTGCTGGAGGTAGACGAGAACACCAAATTCCTCGCCCTCTACCACTTCGGGGACAACATGACCGATCTGGACTTTGATCTTGACCGCGTGGGCATGAAGGGTGCCTTGGTGGCGGATTGCCTGAAGCGCAAGTTCCTCGGCTTCAAGGATTCCGTCCACGTGGAGAACGCCAATCCCCACTCCGCCGCCATGTTCCTGCTCAAAAAGCCCGCCGCCGAGCCCGCCTTTGTGGGGTCGGATGCCAATATCTACATGGGTGTCAACCTGTTCTCCTCGGTCTATGAGGACGGCAAGCTGACCGTCACCCGCCCCGAGGATACCTTCGCGGAGGCCAAGGTCTACGCCCTGTGGCCCGAGGGATATGAGCCCACGGGGAAGGTGATCCTGCAGGAAAACGGGTACACTTTGACAGAGAACCCTTGACATATGTAACGCCATACAGTATAATAGAATCAGAATAAAACAGATGGGAGAATCACCATGATCCTTATAGAAAAAACCGCCGTCATGAATCTCGACGGCGCCATCCGCGGCGCACGCAACCCCATGAACAGCTGGGCCAAGTCCGACAGCTACTACGACGAGAACGGCAAATTCGTCCTCGGCCCCATTGATATCGACTTCGGCCACCGCCTGGCCGTATCGGGCAGCGACCACAGAAAGTTCCTCCGTCAGGTCTTCGTGACGGTGGACATCACCGCCCCCCTCTACTGGTGGAAGGAATTCGACACCTACAAGGTAGGCACCGTAGCCAACTCCACCTCCACCATGCATAAGATCCACGCCAAGGCCTTTGACCGCAACGACTTCTCCCACGACCGACTGGACGAGGGGGGCCTGGCTCTGCTGGATGCCACCATCGTATATCTGGAGGCCGAGCGGCAGAAGTTCCTCGCCAACAAGGAGGATCGCCAGCCCTGGCACAACATGATCCAGATGCTTCCCTCCTCCTACAACCAGATGCGCACCGTGACCCTCAACTACGAGAACCTCATCAACATCTACTACGCCCGCAGAAACCACAAGCTGGCCGAGTGGCATACCCTGTGCGATTGGATCACGGGTCTGCCCTGTGCCAAGGAGTGGATCTGTGTCAAGGACTAATTCACGCCCATACCATATAAGGAGGAGCAAATCATGAAAAAAGTCATTCTTTTAGGCGACTCCATCCGCCTGAGCTACGGAAACCGTGTCACCGAGCTGCTGGGCGAGGGCTACACCGTGTGGCAGCCCGAGGATAACTGCCGCTTCGCCGCCTACACCCTGCGCATGCTCTTTGACTGCAAGGCGCAGCTGGAGGGCGCGGATATCATCCACTTCAACTGCGGCCTGTGGGATATGTGCGACCTCTTCGGTGACGGCCCCTTCACCCCCTTGGAGGTCTACGTGGAGCAGATGGTGCGGATCGCCAAGATCCTGAAGACCTACGCTCCCGGCGGAGCTTTG
>JAZOOM010000177.1:0-8045 GCA_045655025.1 Eubacteriales bacterium
ACGGCTATACCGTCCACGGCTACGTGGGCAGCAGAGCCAGCATGACCCCCCTGCTGAAGGAGATGGGCTGGACGCCTGCGGCCCGCTTTGAGATCGAAACGCTGGATATGAGCCGCGTACGACTGTTCATCAAGGAAGGTCTGTACGCCACGGCGCCGGACTTCGATACGGGCGAGAGCGACGAGATCGAGGGCGTGACGTTGAACTCCAAACTGTTGACCGTTACGGCCCACGCACAATTCACACTCTTTGTGGTGGACAGCCACAACAACGCATCGGCCATCGTCTTTGATACGGCCGACATCGGTCAGGCACCCTCGCCCACGGTGGTGAAGGTCACCCGAACCGAGGGCGACGATATGTACGTTCGCGCCTACATCCTGCCTCCCGAGGGCAGCGCAGACTTCAAGCTTCTCGGCAATACGGACTACGGTGTTGAGAGCGAAGGAGACTACGCAGGACGGCTGTACGTGGACTACAGCCAAAACGACGACTACGAGCTGCGCTACAGCTTCCTCTTTGGCGAGGTCTCGGTCAGCGGCGGTCTGGATATCAACGTATCCGAGATCAAGCTCATTGAGATCGAGCAGGTGGGCGGTGTTGCATGGTCGGCCAACAAGGCTGACGAGGCAACGGCTCGCAACGTGGTCGCTACCGTGACCTTCAGCGGGACGGTCCACTCCATGGTCGCGCAGACGGGTTACGATGGAAACGCCGTAAGCTTTACGGTTTCGGGCAACGTCGTAACGGCGGTCTACAAGGATAATCACCCCGAGATCAGACTTGCCTGCAGCGATGCCTACGGAAATACCGTTTACGTCATATTGGATCAGGTGACCAACATCAATCGGAACGCCCCCACGGTGGATGAGGTATCCCGTGTCCTTGCGGCCGACGGCAAATCGGTGGAGATCACCTTCGTGTCCGAGAATCGAGTCATGCTGGACGGCTTCTTCGGAGAGCAAAGGACGGATGGAAAGTACTACTTCACCCGACGAATTGCCGAAAACGGAGAGTTCACTTACACCTTCGTGAACGTAGTGGGACTGACCACCGCCGTTACCCTCACCGTGGATGAGCTGGTGCTGACTCCCGTCACCGCTCTGTACAGCCTGACGCCCGACGGCGCAGGGGCTGTGGAGGACGTAGCCCAACTGGATATCGAGGTGGGAGACAGCTTCTTTATCAAGGTCAACCGAGAGGCTACCCTGGAGCTTTGCGGAGGCGAGGGGATCACCCTTCCCGAGGGCGAGTGGATCCGCCTGACCCTTCCCGAGGCCACGGCGGGGACAAGACCCTATCTGGTGCTGACGGATACCTATGGAAACGTGCTGACCCAGCAGTTCTCCAAGATACCCATCCCCGATACGTCAGCTCCCGAGATCCTCATAAACCATTCCACCTATTCGGTGCGTATGGGGACCGATCCCAATGAGGTCAGACGTCAGCTGCTTGAAAACTTCACCGCTATGGACGACGGGGAAGGCGAGATCACCTTCGACGTGACCTTTACGGCGGATATGCAGTCCATGGGCATATTCACCGTGGAATACAAAGCGACGGATGCGGCAGGGAACGTGGCAACGGCAATCGGAAGACTCCGCGTTACCTCCCCCAAGGAGCCCGTGGTACGCTACGGCGAGAGTCAGCTCTTCCGTGACGGAAGCTTAGTGCTGGCAGAGGGCACCGACGTGACGCTGGACGTTGACAGCTCGGGACTTTACTACAGGGGCATCCTTGCCGAAGGGATCAACACCGTAGCCCAGATCAAGCTCTACGGTGAGACGGTTCAGGATTACGGCACGGGAGACACCCTGACCCTTGGAAAGCTGGATGCAGGCATCTACACCCTCGTCCTTCTGAACCAGGAACGAGATTATTTCATACTCTACATTGCAATCGTTGAGCCTGAATGAGGCTTGACAAAAGCTCCGCTGCGGAGGGCAACCTCCGCGGCGGAGACACCTCCCCGGAGACACTTCCCCGGAGGTGAGAAACTTTTAGATATATCCGGAGGTTGTTATGAGAAAAATATCCATCAAGGTATTGGCTGCGCTTCTGACCCTTGTACTGGTGGTCAATTCGTTGCCGCTGTCCGTGTTTGCGGATACCCTGACAAAGGAAAAGACGCAGAGCGGTGAGACGGTGGGCGTGACACAGCCCGACACGAGCCGCCACGGATATATCGAGCTGAGTGACGGCTACGTAAAGGTAAGGATCTCCACCGTAAACGGCGGCTTCTACGTAGGCACGGAGCAGGGCGACGTCATCGCCAAGGACGATGATCACGCCGATCTGACCTATACCGACTACGAATTCGATACCTCCTTTACCTCCTTCCGCATCACCCGCGGCGGCGTAAGCCGCGACTACATTTTCGGTCGCGACTACACGAACGTGGGTGTGGCGACCTCCGCCGTAAACGTCTACAAGTCCGCGGATAACGCCGTGGTGGCCGAGTGGACGGTGGACGGCGTGCTGCTCAAGCAGACCATCGCCCTGATGGGTGAGGACAGCTACCAGCACGGTATGGCGTACATCTCCTACTCCGCGGTGAACGTCTCGGATCAGCCCCTCGACAACGTGGAGGCGCGCGTGATGATGGATACTGCCCTCGGCGTTTCGGATCACGCCTACTATATGCTGGCGCAGAACGACGGCAGCTATACCGCCATCGAGACTGAGACCACGGTCGCGGGCAGCGATTACAGCAACTATTTCTTCGCATACGACAGCAAGACCTCTCCCACGGTCACCGCCTACACCCTGAACTCCAGCGTCAACGGCGAGATGATCGTGCCGAACAAGGTGACCTTCGCGCACTGGGCCAATCTGGCCGCCAGCGTGTTCGATTACACCCCCACCAAGCTGAATTTCACAAAGCCTCTGGAGAGCGTCGATCATTTGACCGCCGACAGCGCGGTCGCCCTCTACTACGGCATCGGCGGCGCCGAGGCGCAGGCAGAGGTTGGTACCGTAAGCCTCTATTACGGTGTCTACTCCAACTACAACGCAGGCGACGCAGAGGTCGCCCTCAACTTCACAAGCGCGGGAACCATGTTCTTCAACGAGGCGGGAGACGCCTACAAGGATCAGAACGGAGAGCTTCCCGGAAACCTTTCGACTACTCTTAAAATTCAGAACACGACCGACGAGAGCATTGGAAAGCTGGCGGTTGCCATCTACCCCGAGGAGGAGCTGTATCCTCACAACGGGTACAGCTTCGTGACCGACTTCTCGGCCACCGAACCCTTCTACCAGACCATTATCGATCTGAAGGCAGGGGAGACACGGGACGTCCGCTTTGATTTCAAGGTGGAGCCCACGCTGGTAACCGGCTACAGACGGATCAAGATCGTCGTTTACAATATCACGGCTCAGGATACCTTTGAGGATGGCAACACCATTCTGGAGGAAGAAACCTATGTGCTTTGCCCCGGTGCGGAGGGAGCGGAGGTCGGCTTTACGGGTATGACCCCCTCCACGGTATTCATGAAGGGCAAGCGATTTGCTTACATAACGGGAACCAATTTCGGCCTGATCCGAGACAAGAGCCAGTATCGGATCCTCCTGCGCCCCATGAACGGCGGCGACGATGTGGTGCTGGATCAGGACAAGGTGGTCATCAATCCGGAAAAGAACACCGCCACCTTGGTGCTGGATATGGTTCTGGAGCCGACCACCTATGAGGTGATCATCGACTGGAACGATGTCAGCGTGGCAGACATGACCGCTGATGTCTTGCGTCTGATGGTCACCGATATCCCCTCTCCCGGTGAGCCCGGCTACGTCAGCTCGGGCGTGTACGGCATCATTACCATCGAAAGAAACGGAACAAGCTACGATATCGTCAATTACGAAAGCGAGGAGGCCTTCAGGAATACCACGACTGCCCCCCATGACGTCATGATGGTCTTCCGCGGCGACTTCAACGTCCTCTCCGACGAGGAGAAGGGCAACTTCAAGGCCGAGGCCGTGACCCTGATGGAGGGTGACATCCTCAATATCAGCGATACGCTGGACGTCAAGAACGGCCGCATTACCATCACCAAGATCTTTGATGACGCAGGCAACCAGACCGAGATCACCGTGGATATAGAGGGCAAGGTCTATACCACCAAGGCTAACACCAAGGTGTGGGACGGCATTCTGGCGGTGACCTCCTTCACCGAGGGAACCCTGTTCACCCTTCCCGTATATGACGAGCAGGGGCGGATCAGCTATGCCGAGGGCGAGCAGGACGGCGAGATCGTTTCTCTCCTCTGGCCCGGCGCCGCCAGCGGCGCTCAGACCATCCTCGGTCTGATCCTCAACTTCCGCTACGGTCAGTTCGCCCTGATGGAGCAGGGCGGGGAGCTGGCTCACGTGATTGCCTTCGGCGCCGCGCTGGATCCTTCGATCCTGATTCCCGGCGGTAGCACGGGCACCGACATCCAATACTCCAATCTGGAGAAGAAGCAGCTGGAGATGGGCGTCAGCGCCTACACCGCCCAGCAGCTTCGCCAGAACGATCTTCAGTTCCGCAAGGATCAGGCCAAATGGCGGGATTCCCAAGCGGGCACGCTGAATATGTACGTGGATGACATTCTGTACGGCGCGGGCGGCTTTATCGGCTTTAATACTCAGGTAGCGGTCGGCATCCCCGCCTACGCGGAGGGCTTGCCCTACATTCAGGGCGTTCTTGAGCTGAAGATCATCAACGACTACTGGGAGTTCGGCGTAGAGGGAAAGGCCGACGTCATGGTTTTCGAGATGGAGGCCTCCCTGAAATTCAAGAGCTACGAGGGCATTCCTATCCCCGACGAGATCTCCTTCTTCGTGGGCGGAACCACCCCCGGCGTGCCCGTGGATCCCTTCGGCGTCTTCTGGGTGCGCGGCATGGGCGCCGGCATTTACAACATCTACGAGACCTTCTTCGGGAGACAGACCCTGCCTCCTCTGACGCTGGTGCTGAGCGGTGAGTTCGCCGTGTTTTCGGTGCTTTCTGCCCGAGCCAACGTTTCGGTATCCGCTCAGGCCTTCGGTCTGGAGCTGGAAAAGGTAGGCATTGGCGGCGTGACCATCATTGATCGCATCGGCGGAACGGTTCGTTGGTATCCCAACATGGGTATCTCCTTCGGCGTTCGCGTGGATATTCTCGATTGCATCATCGGTGAGGGAAGCATCGTTGCCCGCGAGGAGGAAAACGGAGACTTCTACTTCTGCGCCTACGTCCAAGCCACCATCAAGATCCCCGATAAGATCTGGTTTGTGGGCGGTACGACCATCGCCTCCATCGGCGTGGGCTTGGATACCAACTCCGTATGGGGTTCGGTTAAGATCATCGGTATCGCAGTAAGCGTGAAGTACTACTGGGGCGGCAGTGTGGACGTGAACGTAGGAAAGGAATATGACGTTCCTACCTACAGCCCCATGAGAATGCGCCGCATGGCTCTCTACACCGATCCCGTTACGAGAGAAACACTCTACATGGAGGTTTCGGGGGAGGTGGCCCTGCTTGGAGAGGGCGGCTCGCTGGAGGACACGGTGATCAGCTCCTCCGTAAGCGGTCAGCAGCACTCCTTTACCCTCAGTTCGGCCGCCGGTCAGGACGGTCTGCTGGTGCTTACCTACAACGCGGCCAGCGAGCTGATGGCAGGCGACTATCGCGATATGATCACCGTTCAGGTGGACGGCGAGAAGTATCCCTTGGAGTGGTACAACAGCGAGTACAGCGCAGACCACGTGGCCAACGTGGGTACCAACGCCATCTGGCAGTATGATGCGGAGGCGGGCATCGCCACCGTTACCGTTTCCTTTACCGACAGCTCCTGCTTCGATCGTGTGATTGAGGTCGAGGGCGAGGCGGGCATGGAGGCTACCCTCTACGGCATCGAGAGATTGGTGGATTTCAACCACGTCGAGATGAATGGGGAGCAGACTCAGGTAACCCTTACGGGACGGGAGCTGAACACCCTGTCCGAGCTGGGTATTTATGCAGAGGACGAGAGCGGCGCTCTTTACCTGCTGGCTTCCGCCGACGTGGCTGCCCTCGGTGAGAGCAGCGCGGTCATCCCCGTAGAGATTCCGCAGCATATGCAGACGGGCAAGTATACTGTCAAGGCCATCGGTACGCTTTGCGATGCCCATGGCGAGAAGATCGCAAGCCCCATGATCGAGTGCGACATGGAATACGTCAACGAAAACCAGCCTGCGCCGCCTACCAAGGCAGAGCTCAGCCTTTCGGGTAACTATACCGTCACCCTCAAGACCGATAGCGACGATCTCTACGACGGCTATCTGACCAATATCTACGAGGTCACTGCCGACGGATATGCGGCTACCATCTACACGGACATGGTCACCGAGCAGGAGACAGCGGCGGACATGGAGCAGAGCATTC
Organism: Eubacteriales bacterium; assembly: GCA_045655025.1. GTDB lineage: Bacteria > Bacillota > Clostridia > Oscillospirales > CAG-272 > CAMEON01. The sequence goes on from JAZOOM010000177.1 coordinate 6,383, forward strand.
TCATGGGCGGCCGTTACGCCTCGGTGGACGAGAACGGCAACACCACTTATGAGGGTCTGGAGGCAGGTAAGAAGTATGCGGTTTCGGTTCAGGGCTTCGTACTGACCGAGGACGGCTCCAGACTGCTCTCCGCGCCTCTGGTTTCCAACGAGATCATGATGGTCATGCCTGTGCTGTGTGATCCTACCTTCACCATCGACGGTGCAAATCGGGTGGAGGTCGGCTCCACGGGTACGATGGTGGATACCGTCAACCAAAGCAGCTTCACCATCCGTATCGGCGGTGTCAGCGAGCTGATCAGCGGCTCCTACAAGCTCAACGGCGGCGAGTCCGTCACGTGGGATACCGAGGCAGGTGACGTCGTGGTTTCCGAGCAGACCTTTGATTGGAACGGCGATGACATCAGCTTCACCGATCTGGCGGACGGCACCTACTACCTGACCGTCAGCGGCGTCAGCGCTACCCATGACGAGTTCACCAAGCAGTATATGTTCACGGTGGACACCGAAGCCCCCGGCATTCTGGTTTCCTCGCCGCAGGGCGGTGGATTCTTCGAGGGTGACAGCGTGACCGTAAGCGGCATTGCCGAGGCGGGCGCGACCATCGAGGTCAATATCGACGGCGGACGCGCCGCTACCCTGTATGCAGACGATACCGGTGCCTTTGAAGGCGAGGTCAAGGTGGACGCGACCATGGCGTATCAGGATCTGAAGATCTACGCCGTGGACGGAGCGGGGAACCGAAGCATGCCCTTCGGCTGCACTCTGACCAACAGCCTCCTCGGAAACGAGGATCTCAAGGCGGTGATCCTGTACGAGGGGCGTGAGATCAACGAGCTTGTGATCGGCGCTGACGTAAAGCAGCTTACCATGGCGTTCAAGACAGAAGATCGGTACGTGACCCTCAATAAGGGCTCCGTAGCCGAGTCCCGCATCAGCTGGCGCACCCAGACCATCAACGGGAAAAACGCTACGGTCACCTCCGACGGCCGTATCAGCGGCGACGGCGGCGCCGAGGGCATCGTGACCGCGACTCTGGAAGGAAAGACGGCCATGGTCATGCTGGTCCCCGTGGATTTGGCCACGGCCCACATCATGATCGAGGCGGCTGAGGGAGGCATCGTGTACAGCGGCGCCGAGCAGAAGCCCACGGTGCAGATCTTGGGTGACAACGACGGACTGGTAGAGGGCATTGACTACACCGTCAGCTACATTGATAATGTGGATGCGGGCGTGGCGACTGCCATTATCACCGCAACCGACAACGGCAAGTGCAAAGGCACCCGCCTTGTCAACTTTGAGATTATCCCTGCCGACATCAATGCGGCAGAGCTGGTTCTTTCCGAAGGAGAGAGCGAAGAAAAGCCCGCGGTCAGCATCACCTACAACGGCATGACGCTGACGGAGGGCAAGGACTACATCTTGGAATACGTCGATGACGGAAAGCGAGGCATCGTGACCGTCACGGGTATTGGAAATTACAGCGGCATGCGGTCTCAGCGCTTTGAGATCGTCCGCTTCGACCATGCAATTTGGATCATTCCCACGGCAACACTTTTGGTTCTCGGAGGAGCGGTACTGATACTGGCTCTGGTGAGACGTATGAAAAAGAATCGAAAGAAGGACGATGCCGAAAAGGAACCCGACGAGGCACTCGTTGAGGA
>JAZOOM010000178.1:0-4324 GCA_045655025.1 Eubacteriales bacterium
AGGGGTATCTCGCTAAAAAGCAAGAAACTCAATCATTTTTACGGTGAACGAGATGCCTACGGCGCGATATGTGCTTCGCACACGATATGCCTTGCGGCGTGAGATGCCCTTCGGGCGTGACGGGCCTTCGGCCCGATAAACAGCAATTTACAGGTTTCTCATTCGTACATCGCCAGCATCTTATCCAAATGCTTCAGGAACTGGGCGGGTCTGGACTTGATGAAGGTCTCGGTGCGGGCGGCGGCCTTCTTCCAGCTGCGGCTGTCGGCGATCATGCCTCTGACCTGCCCCTTCCAGCGGTTGATATGATCCCCCACGATGGGGCTGAGCTGGCCGTAGGCATCCTCATAGAGGGCCAGGAGGTAGGCCTGCGCCTCCTCCGAGGCGAGGGTGCGGCAGAACTCGGCAAAGTCGGCGCGGAAGCTGTCGTCCCGCATGAGGAAGGCGAAGAGGCCCTGGAGGTAGAGGGCATCGGTGTACTGCTGCTGATCCCCGTAGCCGCTCACGTAATTGGACAGCACCCAGGAGAACATATCCACGGTGTGGGTGGTCTCGATCTCGGGCAGGGGGGCACCCTTGTCGTAGCGGTTCATGGTGAAGTCCATGTCACGGGTGGCAAATCTCCACTTACCGTCGGTGATGGAGACCCCCTCCATGGATGCGCCGGTGTACCGCCAGACGCGGACGTTGTTGTGGGGCCAGTCGGTGTTGACGAGGTAGCAGGCGCAGGCCATATACTCCAGCGCGTTGCGGAGATCCAGCTTGGACTCCACCTCCGCAAAGATCTTGCGGTACTCGGCCTCGCTTGCGTTCACAGCCCCCGCGGCCTTCTTGCAGAGGGCGATCCAGTTCTTCATTTCCTTCTGGGCGGCGGCATCCTCGTCGGTCTCGTAGAAGAACCAGGATCCGCAGAAGCGGCACTCTCCGCCGTTGTCGTGATCCTCACAGGCGCGGGTGGTATCCAGCTCGGACTTCACCACCACCACGTCGTCGTCCAGAACGCCGTACAAACGCTTGATGTAATCCTCGTTCTGGTTCTCACGAAGCTCCAGCACGCCGTAATACTCGCCGTTGAGGTAGACCACGGCAAAGTGGGCGTAGGACATCTGGACGTTGGGAGCAAACTTTGCGATGAACTCGTTGGACATACCGTCGCGGAGCATATTGGGGCGGTCGGGATCGGCGGCGGTGGCCAGCAGGGAGTCGTTACCGCCGTTGCGGAGGATAAGACCGTCGTACTTCTGCAGCATCTTGCCCGCATTCTTGCCCGCAATCACGGTGCGCTCGGGGAAGAAGGGGTAGGTGAAGGTGCCGAGGCCGACGTAGGGGGTGTCCTCCCCGAAATAGCCGTCCTTGCGGGCGATGATCTTGAAGGACTTCTGCTGAAGGGCGCGGGAGGAGCCGCCGAAGAGGCGGAGACCCACGTCCTGAGAGATGATGCGGGTGCCGTCGGGAGCGAGGATCTCAGCGTGGGCGGCACGCTCGATCTTCTCGTGGATGTCGGCATACATATCGTCCAGATCGTCCTCGTCGCAGGAGAGCATAACGGTGTAGTGCAGACCCGTGGTCTCGGCGGGAGACACGTAGGTGTGGGTGATGACCTGTCCCACCAGATTGTCCTCTCCGTCAAAGCAGGCGGCGCGAATGACCATGCCCTCTCCCCGATCCACGGAGATCTTGATGGCCTTGGTGTACTCGGTGGAGCGCTTGGAGGGAATGGAGCCGTCGGTGGTGTAGCGGACGGTATAACCCTCGGGGGCGGTGATCTCCACGGTCTTGGAGCGGGCGGTATAAAGGCCGCCGGGCTCGGAGAAGACGGGGAATACCCCCACCGCGGCAGAGCCGTCACCAATGAGGCTGTCGGGGGCGGGGGGAGTCACGGAGGCATCGGTGCTCTCCCCCTCGGTATCCGAGGAGGTGTCCTCCGGCAGAGTCAGATCCGACTGCGTGTCCTCCGCGGAGGTGTCTGCGGCTTGCGTGCTGTCGGGCAGGGTATCGGCAGGGTTGCCGCCTGTTGTGCAGGCAGTCAATAGGGTGGAACCCAGCATCATCGCCGCCAGCAGGAGGGCGGCGGCGCGGCGGGGAAGATGATTCATCAGTTTCATAGCAATTTTCCTTTCCGCAGGGAAATATATTTTATTATAACACACTTCCCCCGTCCTTTTGGTGACTAAATTGAAAACAATTAGAAAAAGTCCTAAAAAAATCCGTATTATAATTGACATTTTTGGAAAAATACCTTATAATAGTGATGGCGAACCCGCCGAAATCTGAAAAAGGACGGATACAACCATGACCATACAGACCATCATCGCCACCGCCGATTCCATCCGCCTCGTGTTGGATACCCCCGTAGACGCGGATACCGCCGTACAGGTGGTTCCCTTCTCCCCCATTCTGGCCGAGGAAGTGGACGCCATGGCTCTCCTGACCCCCGCCATCGACGGAAACGTCCTGACCATCCCCCGCTTTGCCTGCGGCCGGGACGGCGTTTGCCTCTCCTACGGCGTATCGGTTGACGATTGCCTGATCGAGGGTAAGCAGTACGTGGAGACCATCACCGCCGCCGAGCGGAGCTTCCCCTACCCCGTGGTGGACACCAAGAAGGGTCTGCAGGTGGTGGACTATGAGGATGCCCGCGAGCTGGGCGTGCGCCACTCCGCCATCAACGTCAACGAGGGCGACTTCCTCATGCCCGCCCCCGAGGAGGGCAATACCATTTTCTTTGAGTACGAGGGAAGAACCTTCTATTTCCGCAAATCTCACGTAGAAAAGATGGACAAGACCTTTATAGGTCTTTCCGAAATCGGCTGCGTGATCTCCTTCATCCTGCTCAATTCCCCCCATTGGCGCTGTGACATCGACCCCGCCTTCTGGGAGGTCATCAAGCACCCCGCCTATACGGGCAAGGGGGAGGACGGCACGGGTCTGATCTCGGCCTTCAACCTCGTCACCGAGGAGGGTCTTGCCTACTACCGCGCCTTCATTGCCTTCCTGACCGACCGCTACACCCGTGAGGATATGGCCTTTGGCCGCGTGGTGGGCATGATCGTGAGCAACGAGGTGGACGCGGGCTACATCTGGGCCAACTCGGGCGAGATGACCATGGAGGACTACGTGACCGAGTACGCCACGGCTCTGCGCGTAACCTGGCAGACTGCCGCATCCATCTACGCCAATATGCGGGTCTTCGTCTCCATCGACCACTTCTGGACCATGGCCATGGACGAAAATCAGCCTCTGCGCTACTACAAGACCCGCGATATGCTGGTCTTCCTCAACGAGCTGGCCACCGAGCAGGGCCAGATCCCCTGGCACATCGCCCATCATCCCTACCCCGAGGATCTCAACTACCCCGACTTCTGGAACGACAAGCTGGCCACCCCCGATGACGATGCCCCCATCATCACCTTCAAGAATCTGGAGGTGCTGGCGCGGTTCATCTACCGTCCCGAGTTCCTTCTGAACGGGGAGCGCCGCCGCATCATCCTGTCGGAGCAGGGCTTTAATTCTCACTGGACACCCGAAAGTGAAATTCTGCAGGCCTGCGCCTACGGCAGAGCCTACCGCAAGATCATGGAGATCCCCGAGATCGATTCCTTCATCCTCCACTCCCACCACGACAACGCCTTCGAGTTCGGTCTGAACCTGGGTCTGTGGCGGAGAAAGAAGGAGGGCCCCGGAATGGACGCGCCCAAGCCCATGTACTACGTGTTCAAGGCCATTGATCAGAAGGACGAGCGCGGCGTTTATCATTGGGAGAGATACTGACAAATTGCGGTTTATCGGGCCGAAGGCCCGTCACGCCCGAAGGGCATCTCACGCCGCAAGGCATATCGTGTGCGAAGCACATATCGCGCCGCAGGCATCTCGTTCACCGTAAAAATGATTGAGCTTCTTGCTTTTTAGCGAGATACCCCTTCGGGGTGCGATATGCCTTGCGGCACGATATACCGCGCGGGGTGAAACCCTCGCGGTACGATATGCGCCCTTACGGGCGCGTGAATCTCCCCGACAAACCCCAATTTATCCCCTTCACTCATACCCGCCCCATCCCCCGCATAGAATATACCAATTATCCATATACGGAGGTCACGGGTATGTTCATTTACTCCTTCAAAGCCAGCAGTATCAAGTTTTTCGGGATCCTTTGCGTCGCCCTCGCGGCGCTCATCACCCTCATCGCCTTTGTGGCCGCTTACGCGGGGGATCCCGGTGCCAAGCCTCAAAACGGCGGGGTAGCGGTAGACGCCCCCGAGGCCGAGTCCGGCGTGACGGTATCGGTGCGTTACGACAAGGTCAAGACCGCCGACGACGCGGCGCA
>JAZOOM010000179.1:0-6177 GCA_045655025.1 Eubacteriales bacterium
CCCCAAAACTTTTAAAAAGTGTTATTAAATAATCCCTTTTTGAAAGTTTTAGGAGTTCTTAGAACCTTTTTTCAAAAAGGTTCTAAGCCGCCGGAGGCCGTGCTCCTTCGCACCGATAAACAGCAATTTGAAGCACTGACCGAAGATTTCTATATGTTTTAGCGGGATACTCAATGGACGGTCGGATCCATTGGCAAAACGATCAGGGAGCTGTCACAGGTGCGGCAGGTGCCCTTGCCGTCGTCGTCTACCCGTCCGCAGACCACGCAGAAGGGAGTCTTGCACCCGACAACGGCGGGGAAGGGAAGGCCGCGGTACTTGACGATGCGATCCCCTACCTTAAGGGGAAAATCCTCGGTATCCCCGGGGAGTCGGAGGGTGATGGTCTTAAAGTCTCCCTCGTCGGTGGTGACGTGGAGGGTGCAGTAGTTGACCTGACCGCCGCTTGCGCGGACGATCCGCTTATGGCCGGCGGTATTCTTGACGGTGACGTTTCCCGCGCTGCCCTGCGCCTCCATCCGCACCGAGAATTTGATGCGCTCCACGGTGCCCGTAAAACCCTTGTCGGTCATGAAGTCCCAGCCGCCACTGATGAAGAAGGGGCAGATCAGCAGACCCAGAAACAGGAGAATGGCCACGGGGATGCCGTACAAACCTGCGGCGGGCTGAAAGAAGGCCACGGCGGGGACGAGGAATACGGCGGTGAGGATGAGCCACTTTCGGATGAAGCGGCGGCGGTTGCTCTCCACAAGGGCGATCAGATCGGGATTTTCAGCGGGGATGGTGGGACGTTTCATGTGCACTCCTTTCAGAAATTCGGAATACTGAAATTTTGGGGACGGTTCTCACTCCATAAGAAAATCCGGAAGCTCGAAGTGACCGCCCGAAAGGTTGGTGATGGCGATCCACACCGTGAGGATGGCGATGACGGCCATGGTTATGTAGAAGAAGATCATGCCCACTTGGTGGTTTTCCTGTTCCTTACGGGTGCGGTACACTCTCTTCCCCTTGGAGACGTAGAATTTGACCTCGGCACGGGTGAAAATGCACGTCCACGTGTGGGCGGTAGCATAACGATCCAGCCACACGAACAGGACGAAGGCGATGGGGGTCAGCAAGCCGCAGATAGCAGTGAGGGTGCGGCGCACGGGCTCGGAGACAGGGCAGAGGGATGCGTTGTACTCGTTGCCGAGGCCGTTGAAGAAAATAGTAGCGATGAACAGGAGGAGGGAAAAGGCGCAGGAGCACCCCATGGCGAGATTTTGCAGGAGGGATTCGCGGCGGGAGTAGCGGACATAGGGGATGTGTATCCACTTATCCTTGGGATAGGGGGTGTTGGGGGCGTAGAAATAGTCTTGATCCTTGGGGGGCTTTCGGCTCATGGGAGCTCCTTTCGGAAAAATACAAAATCAGGATGCGGTTATAGGATAGCACAGACAGATCGCGGTGTCAATATCAAATTGGTTGAGTCGAAAGCGCGGGAAATGAGAGATGGAAAATCAGATGTTTTCTGCCGCCTGACGGAGCTTTTCGTAATATTCGTTGGGAATGTTCGGCTCGGTTCCGTTCTTACTTCCCACGCCCAGCTTTACGGCGGGCTTGGCCTTGCCGTGGAAGTCGCTGCCTCCGCAGTACAGGAGACCGAATTCGTCCGCGATGGCCTTGGAGAGGAGGACGGTGTCCTCGTCGTAGGAGGAGTGCTGTACCTCCATACCGAGAAGGCCTGCATCCATGGCTATGGGCAGGATCTCACGGACAGTCGCCTCGTCCAAAAACTGGAGGGGGTGTGCCCAGACGGTGACGGCACCGATGCTCCGCAAAAAACGGATGGCTTCCGCCAGCTCCAGCCGCTTGGGGGGGACGTAGTAGCCGTTTTTCTCGTCCAAAATACGGTCAAAGGCTTCGGATACCGTGGGGACGTAGCCGCGAGCCACCAGCTCCCGGGCAAAGTGGGCCCGATTGATGGTGCAATCGGGGTACTTGCGGAGCATTTCCTCATAGTCCAGCGTATAGCCACCCTTGGCGAGGGCGGCGATTAGGTCGCGATTGCTCTTGTCCTTATAGGTGTTGTATTCCGCGGTCAATGCCCCTACGTCGGCGTAATGAGATTCGGGGATGAACAGACCCAGGATATGGATCTCCTTCCCATGGTACAGGGTGGACAGCTCGGTGCCCGCCACGGCGGTGACGCCTTGCCGTGCGGCTTCTGCCATGAAGGCGGGGACACCCGATACGGTATTGTGATCGGTGAGAGCCACGGCAGACAGTCCTGCCTCCTTAGCCATGGAAATGATCTCGGCGGGGGTGAAGCTGCCGTCGGAGTGGGTGGTATGAATGTGAAGATCTATGGACATGGAAGGATCCTTTCGAGAAAAAATTGAGTGGGTTACCTGTCTACCTCGGCACGGTCAAATTTGATCTTGACCGTGAAATCCTCCGGAAACGCCTCGCCGTCATAGAGGTCGATCTCCAGCTCGAAGTGATCCCCGCAATCGGTGAGCCTGTCGGAGATCCACCAAAGAGTCTTGTGACCCTCAAAGGTAGTATTTTCGGATACATACTTGTAGTTATACAGGCGGATGGCTTTGACCGAGGAATCGAACATGGCCCCCGACGCGTCGATGGTCAAGGTCAGGCAGTTGCGGTCATAGGCATTCTTTTCGCGGGTGAAGCGGTCGTAGTCGAAGGGGAAGTCAAAGGATTCTGCCAGGGTGATATGGGCGTCGTGGAGTCCCTTGACCCAGTACCACGCGGGGAAATTTTCGGGGTGTTGGGTCGGTACGGCCTTTTTTGCCATAACGGTTTCTCCAATCAGGCGGCAGCCTTCGCCGCCTTCTTGCGCTTGATCTTACGCACGACGGCGCGGGTGATGAACACGATGGCGGTAATGAGACCGAGGATCAGCACCAGCACGATATAGGTGAAGATATTGGCGTTGCGGAGGAGCTTCACGGGATTCAGGCTCTTGTAGACCACCTTGCGGCCGTCGGGCTCGGCGTAGCGGCTGTCGAGGTCACCTTCCATGCTGTCGAGGTAGTCCGCGATGGCGTACCACTCCTTCAGGGGATTGCCGTTTTCATCCTTGACCACGTAGTTGACCAGATCCGATACGGCGATGGGGTTGCCCTGCTCGTCGCGGGGGGTGACGGTGAGGATACCCATGGAGGTTTCCTCCACGGAGCCCAGCATCTGACCCATGTACATACCCGCTACCACGAAGTAGAGCTTATCGTTCTCGATCTTCTCCAGTGTGCCGTCGTCTCTCTGCAGGCGGGCGTAGTCCACCTTGTTGAAGATCATGCGGTTCTGGTTGAAGGAGTACACCGCCCCCGACATGAAGAGTTGGGCGGAGGACATGAGGGGCTGGACGGAGGCATCCAGCTCGATGGCGTTCTTGAGATCCTTACCCGTGACGTAGATACCGATGAGCTCGCCCTCGGTGCCCACGCCCAAAGAGGCAGCGTTGAACACGTCGGAGACGGTGACCTGCCCCACGGGGAGGCTGCCGCGGATGACACCCGCAGCGGTGATGGCCACGTCCACCTTCTTGCCCGTCACCCGCTCCACGGCGCGCTTGTAGGCATCCGAGAAGATGTTGCAGAGGGTGGATTCGTGCTGAGTGGCGTAGACCTCGCCTACGGTATCGAAGGTGTAGGGGTTATTGACCAGAACCTGATCGAAGGTGAAGCCGTACTTGGAGAGGTAATCGGTCTCCACGGCGGTCTTGTAGCTCTCCACCAGCGTCGCGATGGCGGGATCCTCGGCCACGTTCTCGTCGATGGGGATCAGCTCGTAGCTCTTGAGGGTAACGCCGTCACCGTCCTTCTTGAGCTTCAGCACGCCCAGATTGCGGCCGTACTCGGCGGCGGAGACGATGAGGGTGCCGTTTACGGTAATAGGCTCGCGGAGGGTGGTGTGGGTGTGACCCGAAATGATGACGTCGATGCCGTCCACGGCCTCGGCCAGATCAAAGTCCTCGCCCTTACCGCCGCTGGTGCCGCTGTGGGACAGGCAGACCACCACGGGGTGGACGCCGTACTTGGACTCGCACTCGGCCACGGCGGCCTTTACGGTCTCGGCGGCCTTGGTGGCGGGATCCTCAAAGACCATGCCCGAGTTGGGAGCGCAATCATCGGCGTCAAAGCCGAAGATGCCGAACAGGACGTAGTACACGCCGCCTCGCTCCAGAATGGTGTAATCCTTGACCCCGTAGGCGTTGTAGGCGGCCCACAGATCGGCATCGTAGCCCTCCTGACCCTCCACGGGAGGCAGGTAGTTGGCGCAGACGATCTCGGGCAGTCTGTCACCGCTGGCCACGGCGGCCTTCAGCATGGCCTTCAGACCCGACTGGAGGTAATCGTACTCATGGTTGCCGAAGGTAGTGGCGTCAAAGCCCATGGCACCCATCATGCGAAGCTCGATGGCGGAGGTGGGGTAGGCGGTCTGGAACAGGGAGCCCATGGCGAAGTCGCCGCCGTCCACCAGAATGGCGTCGGGGTCGAGGGCCTTTTGGGCCTTGATGGCGGTCATGAGGCGGGCGTAACCGCCGTACTCACCGCCACCCGTTTCGTTAGCCGCGGGGAGGAGGTGGGAATGGAGGTCGTGGGTAAAGAGAACGGTGATCTCGTCGGAGGCGGAGGCTTCGGCGGTGCCGGGGATCATGCAGAGAGATAGAACTGTCAAAAGAACAAGGATGACGGACAGGATGCGTTTAGTGGCGTTCATGGTTTTGTCCTTTCGTTGGTGGATTTTGTAGGGCTTTGGGATGATTATATCATGAATGAAGGAATCTGTCAAGAGTGGGGAGGGAAGTATGGAAAAAACCACCGCAGAGGCGGTGGTTGGGGAGGAGCTTTCATGGGACGTCGCTTTCTTTTCAATAATCGGATAACACGGCAATACCGTATTTGTTATACGTAATGCGGAAAACGTTTGATTCGTCAAAATCGCAGTACATTTTTTGAAATTTTCTGATGGCCCGGCCTAATGGCATGGCTCTTTGACCATGCTTTGCAGATCGCACAGTCGTCGTGAGCGTTATGGATATCGTCGCCGGGCATGGAGTTTTGGATAAACAGACAGTACAGGAACATTATGGGCGCTCCTTTGCGGTGTTGATGGAGGAGATGAGCATAACACGAATGCTCGTACAAGCAGAATCCAGTAATTTATACTCTGCATCGCTAATGTAATTCGTTTTGTACAGAAGCTCCAGCCAGTAGCCTGTCTCGTTGGCTTCCTTAAGCGCGATTTGCAGCTTGGCAATAAAGTCTGCTTTTCCATGAGCGTATTGTGCCTCGCGAATATTGGCTCCTATGGAGGTTCCGCTTCTGCCTATTTGGTTGGATATTATGGATTCGTGTTTTTCCTTCAACGATTTGACAAGGTTAATGATCTGTACGGCAAAGTCCATGGATTGAGTGCGGAGCTTGGATTCAGGCATGGTACGACCTCGCTTGAGTGAGTGAAGTTACGGCAAGCCGCAGTGAAGTTATGCCTGACGGCATAGTGAAGTTGCTCCTTCGGAGCAGTGAAGTTAAGTGTTCCGCTATCGTGCCGAAGGCACACTTCACGCACGAAGTGCACTTCACGTCCGAAGGACACTTCACGTTCCGTGTCAGCGGAACACTTAGTTGAAAAAAGCACTTGCTTACGCAAGTGCTTCTTTCTGGTGGGGGATGGTGGATTCGTGACCACACCCTCTCTTCGCTTCGCTCCGTTCGGGGGCAAGAACCACCAACGGAAAGGAGGTGGGAAGGATATCGTGGTTCTTGCATCGATGGCCTCGCCATCATACCTCTCACCAAGCAAAAAACCACTGCTTTCGCAGTGGTTTTTGCTTGGTGGGGGATGGTGGATTCGGACCACCGAAGTCAGTGACAACAGATTTACAGTCTGCCCCCTTTGGCCGCTCGGGAAATCCCCCATATTGGAGCTGGTGAACGGAGTCGAACCATCAACCGCCTGATTACAAATCAGGTGCTCTGCCATTGAGCCACACCAGCAGTTGTTAATTACGTTCATCAGCGGAACGACGATATTATAGCACATCTCGGAGGATTTGTCAATAGGTTTTTGAAAAAAAGTTGAGATTTTTTTGAGATTTTTTTGGAGTTTTTCAAGAGTTTTCTTGAGAACGCGAAAAAAGCGTTGACAACTATGGAAAAATGTGCTATA
>JAZOOM010000180.1:0-2631 GCA_045655025.1 Eubacteriales bacterium
CCCTACAGGGGGCATACGCAACCATAACGCACCGATAAACCCAAATTTGAACCCCATTTCCCCAAGCCCCGCCACGCGGGGCTTTTTCTGTGCCCATATCCCTTGACAACGCCCCGCCTTCCGTGGTATAATGAACCATACCCCGAAAAGGAGACCGTATATGGAACCCAAGGACTACACCCTCATCAAAATCGAAGGCGAGTACGCCTACCTCCGCGAAATTGGCGAAACCGACCCCGCCAAGGATATTTTTATCGCCCTCGCCCTCCTGCCCGCAGGGGTGGACGTGGGGGACAAGCTGCACTACGAAATGTTCTCCTATACTTTAATCGAGGATTGATGCTATGACGATTGCCGAGCTGGAAACCACCCTCGCCGCGCGGGGGCTGACGGCTGTGCGGGAGGACTACACCACAAAAGAGTGGTACGCCATCCGAGGCTGGCCTAGACCCAACCGCAAGCAGGGAGACACCCCCATTGTCGTCCTGCGGGTGAAGAACCCCCTCCACGGGAGGGATCTGTGCTTTGATTTCCATTGGAACAAAGGCGAACTTGTCCTCTGGAATATGTACTTCGGAGACTACGACTACGAATGGTTCAACTACGGTCCCCCCGTAGACCAAGCGATCGACGAGATCCTGCGCGATGGAATCACCGTCGTCAGATGGAGCAAGGTGCGCGCCGTTCCCCACGGCATCTGCTCCGCTTACTGGATCTCCGATGACCCCGAGGAGGACGATTCCGAGGAGCTGGCCGATGCCGTCGCCCGCCTCCGCAAAAAGGCCGCCAAGGGCGCATGGCTCTTCGGAAAAGAAGGAAAATTTGAAGTTTACTCGTGGAACACCTACGAGAGTATCGCCCCCGAAAAACGCAAATAAAAACACCACATAGAAAGGAAACCACCATGAAATTCAACGAAATGCCCTACACCCGCCCCGACATGGAGGCCGCCAAGACTCTGACCGCCGAGCTGACCGCCCGCCTCCGTGAGGCTTCCGACTACGCCGCCGCCAAGGCCGTTTTCCTGGAGTATCAGGAGGAGCAGAAGCACATCTTCACCAACTGCACCCTGGCCGAGATCCGCCAGTCCATCGACACCCGTGACGAGTTCTACGATGCCGAGGTCAAGTACATCAATTCCGCCATGCCCGCCGTGCAGGAGTACGCTCAGGGCTTTACCGCCGCCCTGCTGGAGTCCCCCTTCCGCGCCGACTTTGAGGCCGAGTACGGCGACCTCATGTTTATCAACGCCGAGATCGCCCTGAAGTCCTTCTCCCCCGACATCATCCCCGAGATGCAGGCAGAAGCAGATCTGACCATGGCCTACCAGAAGCTCATCGCCTCGGCGCAGATCCCCTTTGAGGGCGGTGTGTACACCATCTCCCAGATGACCCCCTTCCAGTCCGATGCCGACGATGCCCGCAGACTGGCCGCCTGGAAGGCCGTGGGTCAGTGGTATAAGGACAATCAGGCCGAGCTGGATCGCATCTACGACGAGCTGACCCACCTCCGCGACACCATGGGCAAGAAGCTGGGCTACGAGGGCTACACCACCCTGGGCTACTACCGCATGGGACGCAACTGCTACACCGAGGCCGACGTGAAGAAGTTCCGCGCCGCCGTGGTCAAGTACCTCGTCCCCGTGGCGGATGCCATCTACCGCGCGCAGGCCGAGCGTCTGGGCAAGACCTACCCCATGAGCTTTGCCGACAACGCCCTCATGTTCCGCTCGGGTAACCCCCGCCCCGCAGGCTCCGCCGAGGATATTCTGAAGCAGGGCGACAAGTTCTACGACGAGCTGTCCCCCGAGACCTCAGAGTTCTTCCGCACCATGCGGGCGCAGGAGCTGCTGGACGTTCTCTCCACCGAGGGCAAGGCGGGCGGCGGATACTGCACCGGCATCCCCGACTACGAGGTGCCCTTCATCTTCGCCAACTTCAACGGCACCCAGGGCGACGTGGAGGTAGTCACCCACGAGGCGGGTCACGCCTTCGCCTGCTGGATGAACCGCAAGCGCATCCCCATGGACTACATGTGGCCCTCCATGGAGGCCTGCGAGGTGCACTCCATGTCCATGGAGTTCTTCGCATGGCCCTGGGCAGAAGGCTTCTTCGGTGCCGACACGAAGAAGTTCCTGTACTGCCACCTGGCAGGGGCGCTGACCTTCATCCCCTACGGCACCATGGTGGATCACTTCCAGCATGAGATCTACGCCCGCCCCGACATGACTCCCGCCGAGCGCCACGGCGTGTGGAAGGAGCTTTTGGGCGTGTACATGCCTTGGGTCAAGCTGGACGGCGAGATCCCCTTCTACGCCGAGGGTGAGGGCTGGCAGAGACAGCACCACATCTACTCGAGTCCCTTCTACTACATCGATTACTGCCTGGCACAGACCGTGGCTCTCCGCTTCTGGGCTATGATCCAGAATAATCTGACCGATGCCTGGGCGCACTACATGGCCTACACCAAGGAGGGCGGCAGCAAGACCTTCACCGATCTTCTGAAGCACGCGGGTCTGGACACCCCCTTCGACGAGGCCTGCCTGCGGGCAGTCTGCGAGGAGGCCAATAAGTGGCTGAGTGAGTTCGATCTGAGTGGGATCGTGTGAAGCAACCTTTCAATATCCCCCAA
>JAZOOM010000181.1:0-7534 GCA_045655025.1 Eubacteriales bacterium
GGGCTCGGTGGGCTCTTCGGTATCGGGCTCGGGGGAGGCGGTGGGGATCTCACCGTTCAGAACCGAGCCGGAGGGGGTGATCATGCCCTCGGGCACGTCGCGGCCGAAGATCAGCCATGCCAGCTCAGGGTAGTCAATGAAGGCGTTACGGTTGCCCTGAATGTCCTCTACCACCTCGTTACGACCCATTTCCCAGGTATCCACGGGATCCATCTCGCACCAGGCCAGCAGGATGTCCACGCTCTCGAAGACTTCGGTCACGTCGGTTGCGCCCCATTCGGAGTTCCAGCGGACGTAGACGTACAGGATGATGCGGGCCACGTCGCCCTTCACGTGGTCGGCGGGCTCGTAAAAGCCCTTGGAGGTGGTTTCGCCGTAGGGCTTATTGCCTCTCGAGGAGTTGACGCCCTTCTCGGCAGGGCGGATGTGATGCAGGTCCGCGCCGCCGCCCGAGGTGTTGCCGCCGCCCAGGCTCTGGGGCCAGACGTGCTCGCGGTTGCAGTTCCAGGCGGGAGACCAATCGGCGGTGTTCATGCTGTAGCTTGTGTACAGGGTGGTGGCATGAGCGGTATCGCCCTGCTCGCAGTCCACACGGAAAACGAGGTCACGGCAATCGTTGTAGGAGGTGATCTTCGTGTGGGTGCTTTTCATGAGGGATTGCAGGGAGGATTTCAAGCTCCCTGCCGGCATAGTGATGAGGTTATCGTAGGTATAGCTGCCGGTATAGTAGTCCGATGCACCGGTGCCGTTCAGGGACAGGCACAGCTCGTCCCGCTTGCCCGAGTTGGCGTAGGAGGAGTACTCCGCAGGCTGTGCCGCCGTTGTCAGGACCAGCAGGCAGGAAAGCAGCATTATGGCCGCCAGAGCCAACGCCGTTAGCTTGAGATTTCTTTGTTTCATATTCAGATTCTCCGTTATGATGTGGATTTCATTCAGAATAAGTATACCATAGATTTGCGGATTTGTAAACAGGTTTTGCGAAAAAGGGGGGGGGTTGTTGGGGAATTTCAAACCCATGAAAAAAGAGAGCTCGACGGAGCTCTCTTTCTCATTTGAAGGCATCAGCCGTAATGGGGGAATACGCGTTTGAGAACCTTCTTCTTTTTCTTCTTGTATGCCTCTACCGCCTCGGGATCGTCGTAGATGTAGGCGGGGCAGGCGTGATTCATATTGCCGCAGGCGGGGCGTCGGGGGGTGGCTACGTCCTCCGTGCAGTAATCCATGCAGGTTTGGCATCGGCTGACGGGCTCGTTGCCGCAGTGGACGCAGAACCGCGCTTGTGTGGAGACGACTTTGCCGCATTCGGTGCATCTTTTGAGTGACATGATGGTTTTCCTTTCTGTCTCAAACAGATTATCTAATGTATACATTATATCACGCATAAGTCTATTTGTCAAGGCTCTGTTTGGTATATAATTCTTACATTAGATAATGTGGGGGGCAGAGCATGAAATTACGTATATTGGAGATATTGGAGCAGAAGGGAAAGACCAAGTATTGGTTGTATATCCAATTGGGATTGAGTTATCAGAATTTTAACAAGATGGTCAACAACCAGACAAGCGGTATCAAGTTTGAGAATTTGCAGGCTTTGTGTGATATTCTGGAATGCACGCCCAACGATCTGTTTGAGGAGTATCACACTTGCTCGGATGACTGAAATACGAACGCCACCCCGGCCGATACGCACGGGGTGGCGTTCTTGTTACAGTGCTTCTCCGATCTTTACGGTGAAGGTGACGGAATAATCTTGTCCGCGGCGGCCGAATTCCCACGTGATCTTATGAGGAATGCCGGCCTCATTCAGAATACCCGAAATGGCGAAGCGTGTGCCCAGCCGCGCCAGCTGTATGATATTCAGGGCTTGGCCGCCCTCATCGGAGAGCTTGGAAAATCCGTAATCCTCAAAGGCGTAGGCGGTGTCGTCTATGAGGATGCGATAAGGATTGACGCATATATCCAGGGTGGTTGTGAAGGTGTCTTGCTTTCGGGCCCGCTCGACCTGACTCATTGCCCAGGCATTGACGGCGGGGAGGATCATGGTACGATACATACGGCTGGGCTCCTTTCGGGGGATTGGGAGACGGCGGCGGATTCTGTGAACGGGGGGGGATCAGTGATCCATCTGATACAGGTAGCTGAGCCGTCCCAAGGGCAGGGAACGACCTGTGGCGTAGTAGTCCATGATCTCGGCGGGATTGGCCACGCCGTCGGCTACCTTGAAGTAGAAGTCGCCGCCGTTTTCCAGTCCCAGAGCGGCGCGGGGGATGCTGATCTGCATGACGTTGCCCTGCACCGAGTAGGTGGCGGAGGCCTCCAGAGCCTCGCCCGTGTAGTCGGGATTCAGCTTCTCAATGGCGGCTTGTGAGCCATTGCGGGAACGGTTGACGGCGAATTCGTAGCTCTCCCAGCCCTTGACGGTGGGGGCGGTGCCCGTACCGATGAAGAGGTTCATCCAGTTGGCATCGTCGGTGACCACAATATCGCCCTCGCACTTGACGTAGAAGTAGAGGTTCTCGTCGTCGTTGGTGACCCGCACCTCGGTGACGTTGTTGCGGACGGCATCCTGCTGATAGCGGACGGTGGGGGCACCGCCTACGGAATTACGGGAGCCGTCGTCCTTGCCCACGCGGCGGTAGACGGCATTCACGTCGTTCCATTGGTCGGGGGAGGCGGTGACGTCGATGGTCTTGCGGGTGGTGTCGGCGATCATGCCCTCGGCGGTGTTGTACTTGAACTGACGAATGTAGTACATCATCTGGATGTAGTAGGCGTCCTCGTACCCGCCCAGCATAGGCTCGGCATCCCGGGAGTATTCCAGATTCACGCCGTCCACGAAGGAGTATTCGCCCTCGTATAGGTTCTTTTGGGCGACCCACTCGTTCCAACCCGTGATCATGACGAAGCGGGGATCGCGGAGGAGGACGGTACGCCACTGGTAGTCGAAGAAGGTACCGCTCATGGCACCCTCGGCGCTGTTCTGCTTTTTGCGTGGATCGTAGCCGCGCCCCCAGTTCATGCGGCCCTCGTGGGTGAGGGAGAAGCTGAAGGGCAGGGCGGGGTGGGTGGCGATGGAGACGGATATCATGTCGGTACGCATGGGTTGGGGATACTGCCACTCGGTGTAGGGCCAGGCGTTCTCTACGCCGCTGCCGCTCTCGTAGGGCCACAGCACCTCACGCATGTAGAAGAAGTCCCGCAGCTCCTGAGGCAGATCTCCGGGCTTGTAGGAGGTGTCTCCGCGGGAGGCTGCCTCATTGAGGTCGTCCGCCTCGTCGGTGTATCCGATCATCATGGGCTTGCCGTCCACACGGTACCAGGATTCGGGGTAGAGGTTCTTGGCGTACACGTCGTTGTAGAGAGTCTTGATGGTCTGGATGGAGCGGCTGTGGGTGAGGTAGGTGATCTGAGGCGCATCCCAGCCCTCGGCGCGGAGCTCGGTGATGACCTTCATGACCTTTTCGGCGATGGCCTGATAGGTAAAGCAGTTGGACACGTCAAAGACCAGAAAATCCACGCCTGCGGAGGTCAGCATCTCCAGATGGCGGCGGATGACCCACTCGTCACCGCTGTTGTAGTAGCCGTAGAGAGGTTGGCTCCACCAATGGAACTGCCCCGCGGGGCTGACCTTACGGTCGTCGGTGTGGAAGAGGGTGTCCTTGCCATGCTCGGTGAGGATCTTGGAAATATCGTAGATCTCGGGCATGCCGTGCTGACCCAGCCACAGGAAGTAGAAGATACCAACCTCCTTATCCTCCTTGCGGGAGGAAACGGGGGTCAGGGAGCGGCCGTACTCGTCAAAGCCAACCAGCATATTCACGTTGTAGCCGTCACCGTACATATTCGTCACCGTCCTTTCGGGTTTGGGAGCCGCGGTCTCTTCTTCGGTCGTTTCCTCGGCGGTCTCCTCGGTGGGGACCTCCGTGGGTGCTTCGGTTGCGGAGGCGGTAGGGGCCTCGGTGGCGGGCGCGACCGTGGTATCCTCCTCGGTTTCGGAGGGGGTGGGTGCGCAGGCGGTGGTCAGGAGCATGAGCCCTGCCAGAATGAGTGCCGTCAATCGTTTCATGTTAAGTCCTCCCGAGATTGTTGGCTTTATTATACCATCCCTGCGGCGGGTATGTCAAGGGGCAGAAAAGGATTTGCGAGATATACACAAATGGGGGTATGCTCTTTTGTGAAATCCGCCGATGTTTCGCGTGGGAAGAAAATATTTACAGGATCACGGCAGATTTGGCCGTTGGAATTCGTTATACTGTGTGAAGGAAGAAAACGCCATGAAAGGAGGAGATCGCCATGAAGGATCGCGAAGAATTCCTGCTTGATCTGTATTTTCAGCGTGACGAGCGCGCCGTCACCGAGACGCAACGGGATTACGGGAGCTTCTGTATGGATCTGGCCCTCCGCATTTTGGGGCGGCACAATCGGGAGGATGCGGAGGAGTGCGTCAACGATGCCTACCTCGCCCTCTGGCAGACCATCCCACCCAAGCGTCCTACCCCTCTCAAGGCTTACCTTGCCGCTGTCCTCCGCAACATCGCCATTGACCGATACCGCCGCAACCGACGCCGCTTGGCGGTACGGGAACTGGAGGAGGCCGCTGCGGAGCTTTCACCCGCCATTTGGGTACCCGACGGGGCAGAGGGGGAGTTACCCGGGCTTCTCTCTGACTTCCTACGCACACTGGAAACCACCGAACGCCGCCTGTTCGTGGGGCGGTACTGGCACAGCTACGGAGTGAATGAGCTGGCTCGCCACTACGGCCTGACCCCCAACGCTATTACCAAGCGGTTGGGTCGTACCCGCGAAAAGCTGCGGACTTATCTCAACGAAAGGGGCTATCGCTATGAAACCGAAACGTCCGACGGATAAAGAACTTCGATTGTATGCAAGCCTGTCCCGCGTGGACGGCGATCTGATTTTGGACGGCATGATTCCCTCCGCCGAGGCAGGGAAGACCGTACGGGCATCCCGCAAGGGGATGTTCTCCCGCCCGTGGGCGGCATCTCTGGTGCTGTGTGCCGTGGCGACCGCGCTGGCGGTATCGCTCATGATGGATATGGGGCTCTTCCGTGATCCCGCTATGGAGCCGTCTCTCCCCGACACCACGCAGGACGTCAACCGTCCGCCCGAACTTGATGTACCCGCGACACCGAGCATGGAGTCTGCCGCTATGCTTTGCCGAGGCATGAGCTTTTCCGAGTTGGTTTCCATCATGGGGAACAGCTACACCCGAGACGGCCATCGCTACACCTTTACCCTGGACACGGGGGAGTCTCTGACCGTCTCCGCCGCGCCCAACGAGGTGGGGGAGACCACCGTCACGGGCTTTGAGTGGCTGGGGAGCGCGGGGGAGACCTACAATCCCATGGGGATCCCCGCCGAGATCCTGCAAAAGGTGCAGGAGTACGCCACCGATAAGGTGATCCCCGTATACGCCATGAGTTCCCTGATCAAGCAGTATCAAAGCACGACTCCTCCGACCTCGGAGGACGTACTGGAGGGTGCGGAGCTTGCCTACCTCCGCATCGACCCCCACGGGGAGGCCGTCATCGTGAACCAAGCCGGCATCATCCGAGGAAGCTTTCCCCGTGGAGGAGATTTTTCTCTCCTTACAGAGGTCTCGGCTCTGTTCGATGACTCGGTTCGTGTTAAGGCCTACTACCCCATCCTGTCCTCCAAGGAGCGAGGAGCGGTCTACTTCCATACCTCCATCGGAGACTATATCCTGTATCTCCACGGAGAGAGCCTTCCCCTCACCCCCGAGGGTTTGGACGGGACGGCCGACGCGGTTCCCTACCTGATGCCCATGTCCGCATTCCATCAATTCGCTTACGGCATGGTAGATAAAGGTGCCATGCTTGGGATCGGCTGGGATTTTACCGAAGAGCGCATGGCTGTCATTGAGTCCTACAAACTGACCGCGGCGGACTACCGAAAGCCCGTCAACCTCGCTACCCCCGAGGCCGCCGAGCAGATCAAGGTGGGAGACAGGGTCAAGAGCCTCACCGACACTTTGGGTGTCTGCCTCCGTTGCGCCGGGTCGAGAGCCCTGCATTATGATAAGGAAAGTGGAAAGTATATCCTGCCCTCCCCCCTTCCCGTAGGACTCCATTACTGGGAGCTGACCGACGGCAGCGGGCTGGTGATCTACAGTGATACGGAAGCGACTTTCCCCGACCTATCCCTGTCCTCGTCTGTGGTCTATCTCAATGTCATTGTTTCTTACAAGGAGCGGGTGGACGTCGCTGTCCTGGATAACATGGGTACGCCCACGCCGGCGACCTGTGCCTTGATCACCGAGGGGATGGAGGAGAAGATCGTGACCGCCCTGTTGGGAACGGCACCCGAGACCTCCGCCGCCGAGGATCCCTACTCCCTGTGGAGATGGACAGAGAACGGCGAGGTGCACACCGTGACGGTGTACTGGAAGGAAAATCTTGCTCCGTCCGTGGGATCCCTTTCCCCCGTGCGAACCTACAAGACCGTTGCCTCCGTGGAGCATGAGATCGGCGCGGCAGAGGACGAGAAGACGGTCGAGGTGGGCATGACACAGGAGGAGCTGATCGCCCTCATGGGGCAGAGCCTCTCCACCGAAGCACAGCGCGGACTGGGGATCTTCTGCTGGAAGCTCTCCGACGGACGAGGTCTGTTCGTGTACTGCCGTCCCGACCCGTGGTCAGCGGGATCGAACGAGCTCCGTGTGACGGATATCGTATGGCTGGAGTCGGGGGATCTGCTGGATACGCTCGGTAGTCCCAGCTGTGCCGTTGTTTCCCAATTGATCCGTACCAATATGAGTCGGGAGGCCGTGGTTTCCCTGCTGGGCAAGGCACCCGGCGGCACCTATGTTTCCTCCTCTACCTCCGCGCCCCAGCTCTCGACCTCCTCGTGGACGTGGGAGGAGGATCGGGAGACCTACACCTTCACAGTGCATTGGCTTACGGTATCGGATAATCAAAACGGCACAGCGAATATCCAAGTGAGAGAAATGACCCTCACCGAAGCCCTCGGCCCCAACGAAAAGCCCTCTCCGTCCATGGCTGAGCAGGTCACGGCGGGCATGACCGACAACGCGGTACTGAGCCAGATGAGCGGGACTCCCGCCATGACCGACTTCTGCGGAGACGGGATCCTCTACGTCTGGGAGCTGTCCGACGGGCGGTACTTCGGTGCCGTGCTGGAGAACCGCGCCCCCGAGGGGGTCGAATCCTACCGCTTCACGGTCACCCACACCTTCTACTGGGATACCGCCGAGGAGATCGGCCAGCCTACCAAGGCTAACGCCGAGCGCATCACCCAAGGGATGAGCTACGCGGCGGTGATCGCCCTTATCGGAGAACCCGATAGTATTCGGAAACGGAATGACGGTACCATCCGGAGCACCGTCCATTGGCTGACCGATCGGAACCTTTTGGGCGTGGATATTGAATGGCACGTCACGCGTAACGTCAAGACCGGCACTCCGACTTATACGGTCTATGAGGCCGTCATCGCCGTTGGCTGATCCCTTTCCTGCACGCAAAGTCCCCCCGCC
>JAZOOM010000182.1:0-8952 GCA_045655025.1 Eubacteriales bacterium
AAAGCCCGAGCCTGCTAAGGCTCGGGCTTTTCGTCACACCGATATTTCGGTCTACGGTATTAGAGGAGGCGAATACGCGGATGATTTTTGAGGATCAGTCCTTCTTGTAACCGAGATTCTTTGCCTTGGCGGGATCAAAGAACAGGTTGCAGATGGAAGCGACCAGACCAAAGATACCGAAGGTAACAGTGGTGAGGAGGATGTAAGCCATAAAGGTTCTGGAGGTGTATCCCTCAGGCTTCAGGCTGGAGTGGTTGATGATAAGGCTACCGATCCAACCGAGGAAGAAGGTGAGCAGGAAACGAATGACGTTCTTGTTGTCCATGGTGTAAACTCCTTCTAATTAAAAAATGATCCAACCGAAAGCAACGCACCGAAAAACGTAAGCCCCGATTGTTCCAAACAAACGCCAAAATACGAATGACAAGATTCGTTTGGTGCTTTCATTATAACATAAAAAGAACCATTTGTAAACCCTTTTTTACAAAAAAAACCTACCTATCGCAGAAAATGCGACGGGTAGGGTTTTCATAAGGGGTCAATGGAGCTTATATTTCAACCGCAGATTGTCTGCGATCATGGCAATAAATTCCGAATTCGTGGGTTTTCCTCTGTTATTTTGAATGGTGTACCCAAAATAGGCGTTGAGGGTATCCACGTCGCCCCGATCCCAGGCCACCTCAATGGCATGGCGGATGGCTCTCTCTACACGGCTTGTGGTGGTGGAATACTTCTTGGCTACCGAGGGGTAGAGAACCTTGGTGACGGAATTGATGATGTCGGAATCCTTCACTGTCAGAAGAATGGCGGTGCGGAGGTACTGGTAGCCCTTGATGTGGGCGGGAACGCCGATCTGGTGGATGATCTGGGTGACCTGTGTCTCGATGTCGTCGGGGTCGCCCATGGGAGAGCCTGTTCCCAGTGCCGCGGGGGTGCTGTGTAGGGTGAGCAGCTCATCCATGTGCTCCAAGAGGCTGTCCATACGGAGGGGCTTGATGAGGCAGAGCGCCGCTCCCGCGCCCGAGGCCTGGATGAACATATTCTGATTGGCCACAGGGGAGGTCATGATGAATATGGGGGGCTTATCCGACCGATAATCCAGATTGCGGCTGGCACGAATGACACCGATACCGTCCAACTGGGCCAGCCAGATGTCAATGATGGCGATATCGGGGTGGAAACGGTCGATCTTGCTGAGAGCCTCGTCGCCCCCGGCGGCCTCCTCAATGTGGCGGTAGCCCGAGCGGAGCAGGGTCTCCTTGAGCTGAACGCGGCTCGTGACGTTTTCGTCGGCTATGAGTATGCGGGTATCATGATATTCCATGTGTTGCTGAATCCTCCTAAATTGGTAAAAATTGGTAATTTCTATGACATAATGATACCATAAAACGGAAAATTTTGCAAGGGGTTGGGGAAAATTAAAAATTACCAAAAATTACCAATTAAAACTGGCATCATTGACTAAAATTGCACACACATTTCGGAAAGTGCGACAACGTTGGACGGCATTTGCCGGCAAAGCAAAAAAAACGATATTTTTTGCGTTTTGACCCGAAAAATTTTTGAAAACCTGTTGCAATTTTCCAAGAAATGTGATATACTACCATGTTAGGGGTGATTACCCTCTGACGAAAACTGAATCCACCGTAAAGGAATGAAATAAAATGTTAGAACTGAAAAACATCTCCTACCGTGTCTCCGAGACTCTCCCCTCGGGAAAGACCCGCGAGACCGACATACTGAAGAACGTAAATCTGGTGATCAACGATCGCTTTGTGGCCATCACGGGCCCCAACGGTAGCGGTAAGTCCACCCTTGCCAAGATCATCGCGGGTATCATCACCCCCACCGAGGGTCAGATCATTCTGGACGGTGAGGACATTACGAATCTGTCCATCACCGAGCGGGCGCAGAAGGGAATTTCCTTTGCCTTCCAACAGCCCGTCCGCTTCAAGGGCATCACCGTCAAGGATCTCATCTCCCTGGCTGCCGGTAAGAAGCTCTCCACCGGTGAGGCCTGCGAGTATCTGGCCGAGGTGGGTCTGTGCGCCAAGGAGTACGTGGGCCGCGAGGTCAACGCCTCCCTGTCGGGCGGCGAGCTCAAGCGCATCGAGATCGCCATGATCAACGCCAGAGGCACCAAGTTCTCGGTCTTCGACGAGCCCGAGGCGGGCATCGACCTCTGGAGCTTCCAGAACCTCATTGAGGTCTTCAAGAAGATGCACGAGCGCACCAGCGGCACCATCCTCATCATCTCCCATCAGGAGCGCATTCTGGACATTGCCGATCAGGTCATCGTCATTGCTGACGGCCACGTCAGCGCGCAGGGCACCAAGGAGGAGATCCTCCCCGAGCTGCTTCATGCGTCTGCGGGCTGCCGTTACACCGCTACCCCCAACAATAAGTAAAGGAGGACTCCGTTTATGGCAGAGAAAAAGGGACTTGACCCCATTCAGAAAGAACTGCTCGCGCAGGTAGCAGACCTGCACAAAATGCCCGAGGGAGCCTACTCCCTCCGCATCAACGGTCAGCTGGAGGGGAAGAACTCCTCCGAGCATATCCAGATCGTGAAAAAGACCGATGCCCCCGGCATCGACATCTACATCCAGCCCGGCACCAAGAACGAGAGCATGCACATCCCCGTGATCCTGTCCCAGTCGGGTTTGAAGGAGCTGGTCTACAATGACTTCCACATCGGCGCAGATTGCGACGTCACCATCGTGGCGGGCTGCGGCATCCACAACGCCGGCGACGGCGACAGCGAGCACAGCGGCATCCACCGCTTCTTCGTGGGTAAGAACGCCAAGGTGAAGTACGTGGAGAAGCACTACGGCTCGGGCGACGGCAAGGGCGGCCGCATCATGAATCCCACCACCGAGGTGGAGATGGCCGAGGGCTCCTACATGGAGATGGAGACCGCCCAGATCAAGGGCGTGGATTCTACCAACCGCACCACCAAGGCCAAGCTCCACGACCGCTCCACCCTCATCATCCACGAGAAGATTATGACCCACGGCACTCAGTTTGCCGAAACCCACTTTGAGGTGGATCTGGACGGCGAGGATTGCGGATGCCACGTGGTGTCCCGTTCGGTAGCCAAGGAGGACTCCAAGCAGTACTTCTACTCTAAGGTCAACGGCAACGCCCGCTCCTCGGGTCACACCGAGTGCGACGCCATCATCATGGACTCTGCCAAGGTGGTAGCCGTTCCCCAGATCGAGGCCAACCACACCGAGGCCTCCCTCATTCACGAGGCCGCCATCGGTAAGATCGCGGGTGAGCAGCTCATCAAGCTCATGACCCTGGGTCTGACCGAAAAGGAAGCCGAGGAGCAGATCATCAACGGATTCTTGAAATAATGTAATATTCCAAAGGGGCAGACGCAGGTCTGCCCCTTTTCAAATTTGGGTTTATCGGTCTGACGGAGCAGAGCAGAATTGGGAAGGGTGACCCTCATCCACCGCTATCGCGGTCCCCCTTCCCCCAAGGGGAAGGTAAAAGGCATGGGTTTGGCGTTGCCTGAATAACCTTTGGCTATCAGTATGTTTTTGGATATAGTTACACGAAAAACCAGTTGCGTGTGAACCTTCCCCTTGGGGGAAGGGGGACCGCGTAGCGGTGGATGAGGGTCACCCTAAAACATACCGATCTTTTCTGTCAGACAGTTCGATAAACAACAATTTGCAAGCCCCTTCGCGTTTTACTCAAAAAAGCCTCCTCCGAATTGTCACATTTGTTCATTGAGTTTTGTGCGATTCTATGATATAATGTAGGCATCAATCGAAAGGAATTTTTCCCCCCATGAAAAACAAGATCCTCCGCGCCGCCTCCCTCTCTCTGGCGCTCCTTATGCTGCTCCCCGCCGCTCTGACGGGCTGTAAGCCTTCGCCCACCCCCGATGATACCACAGCCTCCACCGAGGCTCCCACCGCGACCGAGTCTCTGCCCATTGAGACCGAGCCCGAGGAGCCCGATGCCTTTGAGAATACCCTTCTGCTGGCCGCCGACGGGCAGACCGCCTATGCGGTCATTGTTCCCGACTACGCCGCCGATTGGGAGATGACCGCCGCCGAGCGTCTGGTCAAGACTCTTGGCGATCTGGGTGTGACCGTTGCCCCCACCGTGGATACTGCTGCCGAGGCTTCCGCCAAGGAGATCGTGGTGGGCTACACCAACCGTAACTCCGAGCTGGCCGAGGACTTCTACGCCGTGGGCGTGGGCGGCTACCACATCGCCGCCATCGGTGACAAGCTCTTCATCGGTGCTAACACCGAGGCGGGCATGACCGCCGCACTGGAGAAGCTGGCCGCCGATCTCATTTCCGACGGCAACCGTCTGGCCATCAAGGAGGGCTACGTCTGCAAGGCTCTGGACGAGACCCAGCCCGTGGCAGCCCCCACCCTGAACGGTGCCTATGGCGAGAGCATTGCATACGCCCACAGCGTGGCCAACGGCGTGCAGGGCTACTACACCGATGGGAACCGCGGTGCCTTCCTCATGACCAATCAGACCATGACCGTGATCAATGATATGGTCACGGGCGGTAACCGACAGGTGTCCACCTTCGTCAACGAGTACGGCGTGCCCTACCTCCGCGACACCATGTCGGCCTACGTGGAGGCGGGCGGAAAGCGCCTGTACTCCAAGGACTCCACCGCCGGCGGCTCCATGAACATCTTCCTCTACGGTGCCTACCACTACGAGACCCACATCCGCGGGCAGAACTTCGGTGACTCCCGCGTGATCGACGAGTCGGTGGAGCCTGTGGACATGCTCAAGAAGGTGGGCGGCTTCAGCGGCCACCACGCCGTCGCCGTCAAGGATCGCAAGACGGGTGCCGTTACCATCACGGTGGAATCCCCCGACGATCCCTACGTCAATTTTGCTCACGCCTACAAGGTGGACGCCGAGGTCTATGACGCTCTGCTGGTGACCATGCGCACCGAGTATGCCGCCGATGCTGCCTTCTATCTGGCTGCCGGTACTCACGGCGGCATCGACGGCTCTCAGATCGTCTCCTTCTCGGTGACCCCCGGTGAGATGCGTACCTACCTTGTTCCCTTGAACAACGTCAAGGACTACGGCGGCACCCTCAAATCTCTCCGCATCGACGTGGGAGCCAAGGGCGGCGAGACCGTGGAGATCACCGAGATCAAGGCGGTCAAGACCACCGCCTCCGACGTTCCCGCCGTGGGGCTGGATCGCGTCCTCTACACCTACCCCGACAAGCTCAACACCGCCATCCACCTGGTTACCACCGACGAGGTCAAGAACATGACCGCCTACGGCATGGAGACCGCCATCGACAAGTCCCGCGTCAAGTCTATGCTGGCCATCGACGGCAGCGGTGAGCATACCTCCCTCGAGGGCGTGGACTGGAGCACTGCCGTTGCCGTGGCCTTCGATATTGACCGCGCGGGCGTGTTCGGCTACATCCTCACCCTTGATAAGGGCGTGGGCACCATGACCGTCACCGAGAAGGACGGCTACTATATCATTGACCAGAAGGCGGCCGCCAAGTCCTCCTACAAGAATCTGGAGGACATCTATCTCAGCCAGCGCATCTACAACGATGCCACCCATGATTTCGAGGGCTTCCGCAAAGCCGTCCGCGAGGAGCGCAATCCGCTGACAGTCACCGTTACCTCCAGGGACTTCGGCGGTAAGTCTCTGGGCTACGATGCTCTGCGGGGCTCCTACCGTATGGATCTCCAGGGAACCGAGTTCAATCCCGCCTACTATAACAACCCCGATCTCCACTACCGTGTGGACGTGGAGGTCAAGGGTGACTCCAATGACCGTCGGATCTATTTGTACACCCACACCGCCAATGGCGCCTTGGAGTGCGCCGCCCTGCTGGATAGCCAGAACCGTGTCCTGCCCTATCTCATGCAGGTCTGCAAGAACTTCCAGGGCGAGAACGAGGAGCCCATCTTCGATCACGGGGATCCCTCCTACGGCGAGGCCTATTTCCCCATGGTGGTGAAGAGCGGCGAGACCGTGAAGTTCTCGGTGCTCAACCTCTACCAGAACTGGGGTAAGTTCCCCCTGAAGCAGATCTCCTCCATTCAGTTCCATGCCCCTTACTACCATCTCTCCACGGGTGTTACCGAGACCAACTGCATCGCTCCCTACTTCGTCTACGGCAAGGATAAGTGGACTCTCCCCGACTTCCGTGCCATGTCCGCGCCTCTGTGGGCCGGTCAGCCCCAGCACACCTCGGCGGGTCGCCTCTACTTCCTCCACTACACCGATGCCGAGGGCAATGAGTACGCCTCCGAAAATACCGTGGACGAGATCATCTCCCACGGCCCCACCTACGCGGATATCTGGATGAACTACATCACCGACGACGGCCGCATCTCGGTGGACTACCGCCACATGGAGATGCCCCAGAGCGACGGGAACCGCACTTACTATGAGATCCGCATGAAGGTGCTGGAAGATATCCACTTCAAGAATTTCAAGAAGGACTTCACCTTCTTCTCCATGGACGGCCGTGCCGTGACCTACGATACGCTGGGCTACCTGGACGAGAATAACCAGCCCGTGGTCAAGAACGCTCTCAAGGAGGGTGACTCCGTCTTCTACAAGCTTGGTGA
The DNA here is from genome assembly GCA_045655025.1 of Eubacteriales bacterium. Taxonomy (GTDB): domain Bacteria; phylum Bacillota; class Clostridia; order Oscillospirales; family CAG-272; genus CAMEON01. The sequence goes on from JAZOOM010000182.1 coordinate 6,603, forward strand.
CAAATCTCCCTTCGTGTCCTATTCCTACTCCCCGAGTACCGCCGACTACGTCAACATGGCGGCTGTCATCAAGGACTACAAGGCCACCATCGGCGGCGAGGCCTATACGGGCGGTATCCTCTTGGAGGACTGCTGGCAGGGCTTGAACTACGGCCGACTGACCTTCGATCTGGGTGAGGTCACCCTGAAGGCGGGAGACGAGATCACCATCAACATGATCCTCATGCCTTGGGGCTCCCAGAAGACCGCCAAGGACGATATCTCCAACGTGCTGAACGTCCGAAACGACACCTGCCTCGATCCCATCAAGACCGACGTCAAGGTGGGTACCCTGATCCCCGACGTCTATATGCCTCTGATCAAGGCAGAGAATCAGACCGCCGAGTTCACCCTGTCGGGCGCGGATAACCGCATGACCGTCCGTGTCTTCGGCTTTGAGGGTTACGAGAAGCCCGTCATCGAGGAGTACGTGAACGGCGCGTGGGTGGCTTACGACACCGCCTCCAAGAACGGCTACGACGGCTACATGGTTCACTACGACGGTGACGGAACCTACTCCTTCTCCTTCGTGGTGGATATGAGCGGGGATGTGACGAGAACCTTCCGTGTGAAGCGGTAATTGCAGATTAGCGGGCGAAGGCCGCCGCGCCTCCGAAGGGGGCATATTGATCCGTCTCGGGCAAAGCCCGAGCGGAATATCGAGTGCGGAGGGAAACGACGCACATATCGAACGCCGCAAGGCGTATATCGACCGATTAAGCGCTTTTTGTCGATATGTACCCATTCGGGTGCTTGATATACCGCTCGGCCTAAGCCTTCGCGGTTCGATATGCCGCCAAGGCGGCTCGATATGCGCCCTTACTGGCGCGTGTTCTCCCCAACAACTCCAAATTTAAACACAATAACACCGAAAGGAATCCCCACCATGAAAATCGCCATTCTCGGCGTCTGGCACGTCCACGCCCCCGATTATACCCGCACCGCCCTGGCTCACGGCGAGGTGGTAGGCTTCTTTGAGCGCGACGACGCTTTGGCCGAGGCCTTTGCCTCCCATTTCGGTCTCCCCCGCTTTTCTACCGTTGAGGCTCTTCTGGCTTCCGACTGTGAGGCCGTCATTGTCTGCTCCGCCACCAAGGATCACACGGCTGACATCATCGCCGCCGCCCGCGCAGGGAAGCACATCTTCACCGAGAAGGTGTTGGCTCTGACCGATGCCGAGTGCGATGCCATTGAGGCTGCCGTGAATGAGAGCGGCGTGACCTTCGTCATCTCCCTGTTCCAGAAGTACATCGGCTCACGCAAGGCCGTCAAGACCGTGGCCGAGAGCGGCGAGCTGGGTAAGATCAATTACCTCCGCTTCCGCAACTGCCATACGGGCAGCACGGGCAACTGGCTCCCCGCCCACTTCTACAACGCCGAGGAATGCGGCGGCGGGGCTATGATCGACCTGGGTGCCCACGGTATGTACCTCACCGAGTGGATCCTGGGTGTCCCCGTGACCGCCGCCTCCGCCTTTACGCTGGCCTGCGAACGTCCCGACGTGGCGGAAAAGAACACCGACCGCGTGGAGGACAACGCCGTGACGATCATGACTTATCCGAACGGTGCAATTGCCGTGGGTGAGACCGGCTTTGTTTCCGCCAACGATCCCGTGGTGTTTGAGGTTCACGGCGAGCTGGGCTACGTCCGCATGGAGGGTGACCGCGCGACCAAGCGCACCGCCGCCACGGGCGGGCAGGAGGTCGAGGTTCCCGCCGAGGCGAGCGATCCCGCCCCCATCCTCCAGTTCGTCACGGGGAACGTCCTCCCCGGCTGCGGCATGGCCGAGGCTAAGGCGCTGACCCACATGATGGTCATGGCCTACGGGCGGGATAAGGCGTAAAACCGACCATATCGACGGATACAAGATACACGCCAAGCAGGCCTGAGCAAAGCTCGATCGATACGAGATACAAGATAGGATGAAACCGTTCTGTATCTCGTATTTTTACAGAAAGGAGTCTATATGACGACCATTTACGGCAAATCCGCCCCCGTCCCCGCTCCCTTTGCGGGCATCGCGGATTTCATCCTCGATCTCCCCGCCGACCGCCCCCTCCGCATCCTTCAGCTCACGGATATGCAGATCATCGACGCCTCCCAGCAGAGAGCCCCCGACCGCCTGAACGCGCGGGAGATCGAATTGTGGCAGCCCGATGCCATCCCCGCCCGGTGCACTGACCAGATCAGAAGCGTGGTGGCGCAGGCCAATCCCGATCTCATCATCATTACGGGAGACGTGATCTACGGCGAGTTCGACGACAGCGGACGAAGCCTCGAGTTGTTCTGTGATTTCATGGACAGCCTCGGC